>CANHBY010000144.1 GCA_947458895.1 Burkholderiales bacterium
CGTTGCAAATGCTCGCAATACCTACTGGTATTGCTGTGCTTTGCGCCTTGCAGCTCACTCCAATAGACCATTTTCTGCCCGACGACGACTTTCCGAACACGCCCAGGCGCGACGAGGAGTCATAGCTTGGGCTATGACGACGAGAAGCAACGACGCCAACGGGTTTGAGGGTCAGCGAGCAAGCGGCATTTGAGCCCTGGCACGACACTAGTGGTCGATTGAGGTCAACTCCTAGAGGGAGACCCGCTGGCGTGAAACTCGTTGTCACCCTAAAAAGAGAGTGCATGGATGCTCCTGGTGTTCCGAATTCAAGCTTTCATCCCGAAGGATGATGCCCTCACCCATTCGGTGAATGGTCGTCGTGGGCATGACGCTCAGTATTTACGGAGGGTTGCCTGCGGAAGATGGCGATTAGGTACTGTATTTGGGCTCATTCTATTGAGCTTTCCATGCTCGTCGCCGAGCCTTAGGGCCTGTTAACACTAAAGATGCACTGGCATCTTTAGTGTTAACAGGCCCTAGGGGGCAAGGCTGGCCGAGAATGTTGTTTTTGCTTTGGTGCTGCGTGCCGAGCGCCGAGTTCGGCTCTTCAGGAGAAATACTCTCTCGTTGAGCCTGTCCGTTTACCTGCGCCAATGTTTTAAGAAAGAGCCCCCCATGCCTGAGTTGCCTGAAGTGGAAGTCACGCGTCAGAGTTTCGCTTCTCGAATTGTCGGGGCTCGCGTGTTGGGTCTGCGGTTGGGAAAGCCTTTGCGGTGGCCGCTGGGTTGTGAGCCCGGATCGCTGGTGGGTGGGGTGGTTGGAGAGGTGGTGCGTCGTGGCAAATACCTTTGGCTTCCGCTGCACACCGCGGGGCAGGCTGGTGTCGCAACGGGTGGGCTGTTGATGCACCTGGGGATGTCTGGCGCATTGAGTTTTGGCGCCTTGGGTGCACCTGGCGCGCACGATCACTTTGACTTGGAAACCTCGGCTGGCACTTTGAGGCTGAAGGACCCCCGACGTTTTGGCGCTGTGGTTTGGTCCTCTGGGCTGGGCGTTGATCCGGCGGCCAAGCTCTTATCGAGGCTGGGTTTGGAGCCTTTTGATTCGGCATTTGATGGTGCGTATCTTCACCAAAAATTGAGGCGCCGCCGGCAGGCCATCAAGCTGGTCTTGCTGGGTGGCGACGTGGTCGTGGGGGCCGGAAACATCTACGCTTGTGAGGCCCTGTTTGACGCAGGCATCGACCCGCGGCTCCGCAGCGAGCGAATCAGCCGGCGGCGGGCGGATCTTTTGAGCGTGGCTGTGCGGGAAACTCTGGCCCGCGCTTTGGCTCTGGGTGGCTCTACCCTGCGCGACTTTCATGATGCGCATGGCATGGCCGGGGCCTTTCAGGATGAGGCTGGGGTTTATGGTCGGGAGGGGCAGGCTTGTCGCAAGTGCTCCACGCCTATCCGGCGCATCGTGCAGGCCCAGCGGTCGTCGTTTTTTTGCCCCCAATGTCAGCAAAGGTGACTATCTTGGCATGTGGGTGCTGATGCAACACTTCAGCGGTAGGCCTTTTCTGGGCGATAGGGTTAACATCTGTATCAATTCTGACCATGCCAAGAAGAGCCGTCACCTTGGAACAGCAACTAACCGCCAACCTGATTCAGCCCTCTTTTAATCGTCGCCTCGATTCGTTGAGTGATTGGCGTGTTGGCCTGTGCGCCAAGATCGAAGAAATCTTGCGTTACCTGGAGGCGCACGATCTTGCTTCGGCGTCTTCTCGCGACATCCTGCTGAACATCCATCAAAGGTTGGCCAATGAGAAGTTAGTCATTGCCTTTGTGGCGGAGTTCTCTCGTGGCAAGTCGGAGCTGATCAACGCGATATTTTTTGCCGATGTGGGCAAGAGGGTGTTGCCCGCGGCCCCTGGGCGCACCACGATGTGTCCGGTTGAGCTGGGCTTTGAGGCGGAAGAGCCCCCCATGCTGGCCCTCTTGCCCATTGAAAGCCGGCTGGAGGGGGCCTCGTTGGCTGAGCTTCGTCAGCAGCCCGACATGTGGCGGCGCATACCTCTGGCTTTGGATGACAGTGATGCGCTGGCACAGACTCTGCGTGAGGTCATGCTCACGCAGTGGGTCACTGAGGACAAGGCTCGTAGCCTGGGTTTTTGGGATGACGAGCGCTCTGATGACAACCCGCCTCGTAATGATGAGGGCTTGGTGGAAGTGCCGCAGTGGCGGCATGCGCTCATCAACTACCCCCATCCGTTGCTTCAGCAAGGCTTGGTGGTTCTTGACACCCCTGGGCTCAATGCGATTGGTGCAGAGCCTGAGTTGACCTTGAATTTGTTGCCCACGGCCCACGCTACATTGTTTATTTTGGCGGCCGATACAGGGGTGACCAAGTCTGATTTGACCATTTGGCGTGATCACCTGGGCAGTCATCCCCTGGCCCGTTATGTGGTGCTCAACAAGATCGATACCTTGGTTGACCCATTGGCTCGACCTGAAGAAGTGGAGGCCCAGATTGAGGCGCAGCGCTTAGCGACCGCCCGCACGCTGGATATGCCAGCAGCTCGGGTGTTTCCATTGTCTGCCCGTCAGGGTTTGGCGGCTCGTATTGCAGGCGACGAGGCTGCCCTGCAGGCGAGCCGGTTGCTCGCTCTGGAGCAGGCCTTGGGTGAGCAGCTGGTGCCGCAACGGCGCAAGATGCTCGAGGCCGTGGTGGCAGATGCGTCACATGATGTGCAGGCCCAGGTGGCGCGGCGTATTGGTGATGTTCGTCGGCAGATTGCCGAGCAAAGCCTGGAGCTCAATGGTTTGCGTGGCAAGAGCAGCAACAAGGTGCGCATGATGTTGGACCGTGTCCAAGCCGAGGCTGCTGAATTTGAACAGTGCACCACGCGTTTGCATGCGTTGCGAGTGATTCATGCACGCATGGTCAAGGATGCGTTGGCTGATTTGTCCAGCGACCGCCTTCGCGAAGAGGTCGAGCAGATGCAGATGGCGATGAGTTCTTCCATCATGAATTTGGGCGCCAAGAAAGCCTTCTTGTCCTTGTGCGCGAATTTGCGCTTTCTTCTCGAGCGGGCTCACGGCCGGGGGCTGGAGATTCGAGACATGCTGGCCCCATCGTTCAGTCGGCTGAACGCAGAGTTCGGTTTTTCTCTCTCGTTGCAGCCAGGCCCTGATTCGATGCGCCTCAAAGACGATCTGGACTTGCTCGAGAAAAGCTATGTGCAGTACCTCGGTGTCACTCATGCCTTGAGGTTGTCTCAGCCTAAATTCATGGATCAGTTCCGCAGCATGTTGTTGTCGAAGCTGCGCATGGTTTTTGAGATGGCCAGTGGCGAGTTTGATATGTGGAATAAGTCGGCTTCAGCGCAAATTGATACGCAACTGCGTGAGCGGCGTCAGAGTTTCCGTAAACGTCGTGATGCGCTGGAGCGTATTCAGGTTGCTGCGGGGGAGTTGGAGCAGCGCATCATCGAGGTTGATGCCCAAGATGCTCACCTCAAGGCTCAACTTGAGTCTGTGACTGAAATGACCCGGGACTTGCGGGATCAGGCCTGTCAGCCTGGCTTGCAAGTATCAAACCTGCATATGGATCGTTTGCTCGGTGGAGCCCCAGAGGCCCAGTGGGCCCCTTGAGCGAAGCGGGCAGTACGGGGGTCTTTTCTCACCGTGTCATTGAATGGCAGCGCGCGCATGGGCGCCATAGGCTGCCCTGGCAAAACACCCGCGACCCCTACCGTGTGTGGCTCTCAGAGATCATGCTTCAGCAGACTCAGGTGGCCACGGTGCTTGGCTACTACGATCGGTTCTTGCAGCGGTTTCCCGATGTGTTTGCGCTCGCCGCAGCTTCAAGTGATGACGTGCTGGCGCTTTGGAGTGGCTTGGGTTACTACAGCCGTGCGCGCAATCTGCACCGCTGTGCACAGGCTGTGGCACGTGACCATGGTGGCCGGTTTCCTCCCTGCGCCGCGCAGTTGCAGGAGCTGCCTGGCATTGGCCGATCCACGGCAGCAGCCATCGCTGCTTTTTGCTTTGGCGAACGGGTGGCGATCCTGGATGGCAATGTTAAAAGGGTGGTGTCGCGCGTGCTCGGATTCGGGGGCGACTTGAGTGTGGCTTCGCAGGAGCGAGCCCTCTGGAATGCCGCGACGGGTTTGCTCCCTGAGGCCAGTGTTGAGCGCTACACCCAGGGGCTGATGGACTTGGGGGCCACCATCTGCCTGGCTCGCCAGCCTTTATGCACAAGCTGTCCGGTGCAGCCTCTTTGCGTGGCGAAGGCAGAGGGTGAGCCTCAGCGTTACCCTGTCAAGACTAGACGGCTCAAGCGCAGCCGCCGAGAAAGCGTTTGGATATGGTTGCAGTGGAGAAACCAGATTTGGCTTTCTCAGCGGCCCGACAACGGTGTGTGGGCGCAGCTTTGGAGTTTGCCCGAGGTGGCTTCTCAGGCAGATTGGCAAGCACTGTGCCAACACTGGCCTGGAACACCACAGCAGCTTCCCACGTTTACCCATGTGCTGACCCATCTGGACTGGACGCTGCATCCGGTGCGCTGGGGGCTGCCCGATGACCTTACCAGTGAGGCGCTGGATCGGATCATCGTTTCTTTAAATGCTCATCCTGGCCGCTGGTTCGGCGTGGACGAGGCGCTGCTGATTGGTTTGCCCGCGCCTTTGAAGAAGTTGATTTCATCGTTCAGGCTCGTTTGCTGAGCTCCAACGGTTTTTGCGGTGTGGTTCAGGTCGCCATGCGTGCCAGCGCCGCCAGCCTCTCGCTGGCCGGTGGGTGAGAATAGTAGAACCGAGCGTAGACCGGGTCTGGGGTGAGGGTGGCTGCGTTGTCTTCGTAGAGTTTAAGTAGCGCTGTGGCGAGGTCTTGGGGGGTGGTTTGGGTGCAGGCGTAAGCGTCTGCCTCGAATTCGTGACGTCGTGAAATGAAGGCTGACAGGGGCGCCACAAAGTAGCCCAGGACGGGTAGGCTCATGATGAACAGTAGCAGTGCCAGCGCATCGTTGGGGGCTGACATGGAGGGGTGAACTCCCAAGCCTTGATAGAACCAAGCCTGTTTCGACAGCCAGCCCAGCAGCGCCAACCCTGCCAGGCTGATGGCAAACATGCTGAGCATCCGCTTGAGGGTGTGGCGGCATTTGAAATGGCCCAATTCGTGTGCCAACACGGCCTCTACTTCAGGCGGGCTCAGCTTGTTGAGCAGGGTGTCAAAAAAAACC
>CANHBY010000145.1 GCA_947458895.1 Burkholderiales bacterium
GACTTTTTGCTGCAGAAGCTTCGCAAAGGGGCTTGAGTTGGGAGCTTTTGGCGATCGGTTGACTCAAGTCAGCCCGACAAGGTAACTCTCGCAAGGCGCTGGTGTCCTCCATGGGTTGCGGTTGGGCTGATCTTTGTGGGAGGCCGCTCAGGACAATCTTCTGATGCATTTGCGTTTTTTCAACAGGCCAAGCTGCGGTTGTCAACACGTCAACTGATCTATTCGTGCTCATGATTCCTATACCCACCGTGGCCAGGCTTATGCAACGCGTGGCGCCCGCGCGTTCCTATCGAGACATCAGTGCCCGCTCTTGGCCGTTGTCGCCGAGTTGCGCTCGACACGAGCCACCAGCCTTGTTTGAGGCATCAGATACTGCTCGGATTTTGGGCGTTGCGGAGTCTTCTACCTTGGCGCTTCAGATGAGTCGGGTGAGCGGCGGTTTGCGTCAACATGCGCCGACGATGGCTTACATGATTCGCAATGCAAGTCTGTGCAACGGACATGTGGTGCGGCCCAACATGGTGTACAGGGTTGGCGCAGGCCCGATGCCCTGGTTTGCCAGCCCCTCGCGCCCTCAGCTTGAAGCGGTGGTGTTGGCTTCCACGGCATTTGGTGTGAAATTTTTTGGGCATTGGCTCATGGATGACATGCCGCTGACGTTGGCAGCCAGGCACCTGGGTGAGCCGATCAGCGTGCTGGATCATTTGTCAGATCACCAGCGAGCCTATGTGACTTTGATGGGCACTGAGACCCGCAGCCTGTTAAACGCTCAGGTCAAAGAACTGGTGATCATTGATGACGTGGGGCAAAACAGCTTCAAGTCTCAGCGACTGGAAGAGTTGCGATCACGCTTGCTCAAGCGCTACCCAGCTGCGCCGAGCACCAAGGTCATGGTGCTACGCAAGAACACGGGCAAGAGTCGGTTGCTCGTCAATGAAATGGAAATCGCTGAGCGCCTTGCCGAGCAGGGCTTTCGCATCTTGTCGCCGCTTGAGGTCTGCGCCGAGGAGCTGGTTCAGGCCTGCCTGGGGGCGCAGGTGGTGGTGGGGGTGGAGGGCAGTCACCTGACCCATGCACTCGCTTGCATGCCGTCGGGCGGCACGTTGATCACCCTTCAACCTCCGCATCGGTTTGATGCAGTGATCAAGGATTGGTGCGATTGTCGGCAGATTCGCTTTGGCTTCGTGGTGGGCCAGCCAGTTCACGATGGCGGCTTTGTCGTGAGCCATGACCAGATCGATCGCGTGCTTCAGCGGGTGGCCTGAGCCTTGATACGACACTAGCCTTTGCCATGTCCACCTCACTGGTGGGCTTCAGCGGCCGGGTCGGTGGCCTCGAGCTCGTAGCTTGCCGCCAGCATGGCCAGGCGAGCAATCACGCCATACATGTAGAAACGGTTGGGGGTTGGTGCCCAGGGCTTCGCACCTGGTTTGGGTAAGGGCATGGGCTCGGCCATGGCCATGGGCTCGAAGGTTGCACCTGGGGAGTTCAGGTTTTCGTCGATGCCTCGGTCAGGGTTGACGCGGTAGAAGCCCCCCACCACATAGCGGTCGATCATGTAGACCACCGGTTCAGCCACCGCCCCGTTGATTTGCTCGTAGGTGGGCACACCCTCTTGCAAGATCACCTCACTGACCTCCTGGCCATCCTTGATCACGCTCATTTTGTTGCGTGAGCGGCGGTTTAAATCAGCCAAGTCTTTAGGGTCTCGCACGGTCATGATGCCCATGCCATAAGTGCCTGCATCGGCCTTGACGATCAAGAAGGGCTTTTCCTGGACGCCGTACTCTTTGTATTTGCGCCGAACTTGGCTCAGCAGTGCATCGGCTTGGGACACCAGGCATTCGGTGCCCGAGCCCAAGGAAAAATTGATCTGGTCGCAGTGTTCAAACAAGGGGTTGATCAGCCAGGGGTCCATGCCCAGCAGCTTGGCGAACTTCTTGGCGACCTCTTCGTAAGCAGCGAAGTGCTTGGTCTTGCGGCGCACAGCCCAGCCGGCGTGCAGGGGCGGTAGCAGATACTGCTCATGCAGCCCCTCCAAAACAGCCGGAATACCGCCAGAGAGATCGTTATTGAGCAAGATGGTGCAAGGCTCAAAATCTTTCAGCCCCAGCCGGCCTCGGCGGCGCACCAGAGGCTCTACCATCAGCACTTGGCCATCGGCCAGCGTGAGGGGGGTGGGTTCGGTGATGGTTTCGTCGAGCGTGCCCAGGCGCACATTCAGGCCCGCCTGGTGAAAAATTTGCATCAGCCGAGCCACATTCGCAAGGTAGTGAAGGTTGCGCGTGTGTTTTTCGGGGATCAACAACAGGTTTTTGGCTTCGGGGCAGATCTTCTCGATGGCCGCCATGGCTGCTTGCACGGCCAAAGGAAGCATATCGTTCGACAGGTTGTTGAAGCCGCCCGGAAAGAGGTTGGTGTCCACTGGCGCCAGCTTGAAGCCTGCATTGCGTAAGTCGACCGAGCTGTAGAACGGCGGGGTGTGCTCCATCCACTCCAGGCGAAACCAGCGCTCAATGGCCGGAAGCGACTCTAAAATGCGCTGCTCCAGCTCGTTGATCGGCCCAGTGAGGGCAGTGATGAGGTGAGGAACCATGGCGATGACCTAAGCAGCAAAAGTGTATTCATTCTAGGGAGTGTCGCTCGCCTGTGAAAAAAAGAGGCCACCGAAAGGTGGCCCAAAGTCGCGCTGGCAGAAAAATTCTTGAGAATTGTGAGAACCCTCAGATAAGTACCGCCCGCTGAACGCGAGCGGCTGGGGCATCATCTGTTGTAAGCGGTTTCTCCGTGCGAGGTGATGTCCAAACCTTCGCGCTCAGCCTCTTCTGGTACACGCAAGCCGATCACGATGTCCACCAGCTTGAAGGCAATGAAGGACACGACGGCTGAAATGACCACGGTGTAAAACACACCCTGCGCCTGAATCCAGAGTTGGGCAGCGATGCCAGGGTAGGCGCCGCAGGTGTTGGCTACATAGTCACAAATGCCGGTGCCATTGAGCTCAGGTGAGGCAAACACAGCTGTGAGCAGCGCACCCAAAATGCCACCCACGCCGTGAACGCCAAACACATCCAAGGCGTCATCGGCCCCCAGAATACGCTTGAGGCCATGCACGCCCCACAGGCACACCACGCCGGCAATCAACCCAATCGCCAAAGCCCCAGCTACACCCACAAAGCCGCAGGCCGGCGTCACGGCCACGAGGCCTGCCACAGCGCCTGAAACCGCACCAAGCATGGAAGCCTTGCCCTTCATCAGGGTCTCGGCCAACGACCAGCTCAGGGCGGCGGCGGCTGTGGCAATGATGGTATTGATGAACGCAAGAGCCGCCACGCCATTGGCCTCGAGGTTGGAGCCTGCGTTAAAGCCAAACCAGCCCACCCACAAGAGGGCTGCGCCCACCATCGTCAAAGCCAGGCTATGGGGTGGCATCGGCTCTTTGCCGTAGCCAATGCGCTTGCCAATCATGTAGGCGCCCACAAGGCCAGCCACGGCGGCATTGATGTGCACCACGGTGCCGCCGGCGAAGTCCAGGGCACCCTTGGCCCACATGAAGCCTGCGGCAGCCGTGACGGCGTCCAGGCTGGCTGGGTCCTTGATCATGTCGGGGCCGTCCCAGAACCACACCATGTGCGCCACCGGCAGGTAGCTGAAGGTGAACCACAGCACCGAGAACGCCAGCACCGCAGCGAACTTGATGCGCTCAGCGAATGCGCCCACGATCAAGGCGGTCGTGATGGCCGCAAAGGTGCCTTGGAACGCCACGAAAATCAGCTCGGGAATGTAGACCCCCTTGCTGAAGGTTGCGGCGATCGATTCAGGCGTGACTCCGGTAAGAAACAACTTGCTCAGGCCGCCAAAGAAGGGGTTACCACCGGTGAAGACCACCGAGTAGCCGTAAATGACCCACAGCACCGAGATCAGCGCAAAGATCACAAACACCTGCATCAGGACCGAGAGCATGTTTTTGCTGCGCACCAAGCCGCCATAGAACAGGGCCAAGCCAGGGATGGTCATCAAGATGACCAGTGCCGTGGAGCTCATCATGAAGGCGGTGTCGCCCTTGTTGGGCACAGGTGCTGGGGCGGCTGCTTCTGCTGCCACCACCTCCGCGGTTGCGGCAGAGACGGCGGCTTCAGGGGCCGCCACTGCAGACGCGGCAGACGCGGCGGGCTGAGCCCAGGCCGCGGGCCCGAAAACTGACATCAAACATGTCAGTAAGAAGAATGCAAAAATTTTTTTCATCGAAGGTGCCCTCTTGTTGGCAGTTCAGTCGTCACAGGGCGTCTTTGCCGGTCTCGCCGGTCCGGATGCGGATCACCTGCTCGAGATCCGACACGAAGATCTTGCCGTCGCCGATCTTGCCAGTGCGTGCCGCCGCCTCAATAGCCTCAATGACCTGGTCGACGACGGCGCTGTCCACTGCTGCTTCGATCTTCACCTTCGGCAGGAAGTCGACCACGTACTCGGCGCCGCGGTAGAGCTCGGTATGGCCTTTCTGACGACCGAAACCTTTGACCTCGGTCACTGTCACGCCCTGCACTCCGATGGCGCTGAGGGCCTCACGAACTTCGTCGAGCTTGAAAGGCTTGACGATGGCGGTCACCATTTTCATGGTCTTCTCCTGTTAGTTGAGGGTGCTTTAGAAGCTGTATTTCACCGACAAAACAACGGCCGTCTTGCCGAGGAAGTCGGTGCGCCCAGATGGCGCGCCAGGGGCATAGAAGATCTTGTCAGCATCGGTGGCTACCACGCCTGCGCTCACCAAGAAGCCGCTGAAGTCTTTGCTGGCGGTCAGCGAGTAGTCGGTGTAGGAGGCGTTCGCGATGTTCGTGACCTTTTGGTGGCCAATGTGAGGGGTCACCATCACGCCGCTGCCCACGTCGAAGCAGGCCGACAGATCGAGGTAGAAGCTGCCCTTGCTACTGCGGCTGTTGGTGAAGTCATAGTTTCCGAACAGGTCGGTCAGCGCATAGGACAGTTTGCCCGTGAAGGGGCCGGATGTCAGGGCGCCGTAGATTTCGGTGGTGTTGGGATCTTTGAGGTATCCGTCAAAGGTGGCGGTTTTGGCGCTGGGGTAGACGTACTGCAGCAGACCAACGTCAAAGCCTATGCCCTTGGACAACTCGCCCTTGTAGCCGGCGTAGACATCGAGCTCAAGGC
>CANHBY010000146.1 GCA_947458895.1 Burkholderiales bacterium
CCAGCGCTGGCCGTCTGAACATTCACCTCCACACCCAGCGCCCCCAGCTTGGCCTCAACCACCCGGCGATAGGCCAGACTGCCCGGAAGGACCTTCCAGGCCTGGGTATAGGCTTGAATGGCATCAGGCTGCTTTCCCTGGGCCATCAAGATATCGCCGCGACGATCAGCCACGAGCCCTTCAAAGGCCTCAGAAGGTGACTTTTCCACCAGGCGCAGTGCATCATCAAGCTTGTTTTCCTCTATCAGCAAACCGGCCAATCGCAGGCGCGAAACGGCTTGATACTCTTGATTGGTGGCGTTGTCGCTCACCCACGTGAGGGCAGCCTGGGCCTCATTGATTTGGTTGGCATCGAACTGATACTTAGCCACCAACAACCCGGCCTGTTGAGCAAAGAGGGTTTTAGGGTAGCGCGCCTTGATGTCAGAGAATACCAAGTTGGCCTTGGTGGTGTCACGATCGGCAACGGCCTTATCGAGCTCATCGAACATGGCGCTGGCCTTGAGCGACTGACCCTGCTGATAACGCTCCCACTGAGACCAGCCTACATACGAGCCCAACACCAGTGTCAGCAAGGTCAGGACGAGGGTGCCGTAGCGCCTCCAAAACGCCTTGATCTGTTCGATCTGCTCTTGTTCTTCAAGGTTAAGTTGGGACATGTTGGATCTTTGGAGTCAAATACGTGAAGTGGGAGATTATCAGGGATGCCAACGCGAGTAGAACCTAGACGAGCCCCATCGCATGATCCTTGAAGCAAAGGCCTACGGACCATCAGCCTGCCTGGAGCAGATCAGCCGCCCACTGGTCTACCTGATGCAGTGGGAAGGCACGTTGGAGCACAGAGGCATCACGGAGATTTTTCAGGCTCACCTCACCGCGCGCCACCTCGTCGTCGCCAAACACCAGGGCGTAGCGCGCACCCGAGTCGTTGGCCTTCTCGAATTGGGTGCGTATGCGGGCCGGGCCCGCAGGGCCCATGGCATGCATGAGCACTGAAACCCCGTGGGCCCTCAGGGCCTCCATCGTCGACATGGCAACACCCATGACCCCAGCGCTGGGCACCACGGCATACACCGCTGGGGGCTGCACGGGAGGGAGGAGCTCGAGTTCTTTGAGCAGCAACAACAAGCGCTCAATGCCCATGCCCCAGCCCACGGCAGGCGCAGGCTTACCTCCGAGCTGCTCGATCAGTGCGTCATAGCGCCCCCCTCCGCAAACGGTGCCTTGCGAGCCCAGGCGATCGGTCACCCACTCGAAGACGGTGAGGTTGTAGTAGTCCATGCCCCGCACCAAACGTGGGTTCACTCGGTAGCTCAGACCCACAGCATCAAGCACCGAGCACACCGCCTTGAAATGCGCCAAAGAGGCCTCGCCCAAAAAGCTCATCAGCTGAGGAGCCGATTCCACCACCGGCTGCATGGCCGGGTTTTTGGAATCGAGAATGCGCAGAGGGTTGCTGTGGATGCGGCGCAGGGCCTCCGCATCAAGCAGATGCTGGTGAGCCTCGAAGTGGGCAATCAGGGCTTGCCGGTGAGCCAAGCGCTCATCGGGCTGACCAAGGCTATTGAGCTCAAGTCGAACGTCGCGCCCTTCGACCAGCCCCAGCTCGCGCCAGAGGGCCCGACACATCAAAATCAGTTCGGCATCCACGTCAGGGCCTGCGAAACCCAGTGCCTCGGCACCCACTTGGTGAAACTGGCGGTAGCGGCCCTTTTGCGGATTTTCGTGGCGAAACATGGGGCCCATGTAGTAAAGACGTTTGCCGCCCTCGCGCAGGAAAGACCGTTCGTTCATTGCACGAACAACGCCGGCGGTGTTTTCAGGCCGCAGCGTCAGGCGGTCACCGTTTTTGGCATCTTCAAAGGAGTACATCTCCTTCTCGACGATGTCGGTGACCTGCCCCAAGGCGCGTGCGAAGAGCGCTGTAGGTTCGACGATCGGTGTGCGCACATTGGCATAGCCATAGCGCCCCAGCAGTTCACGCGCCCTGCCCTCAAACCACTCCCAGGCGCTGGAGTCAGGAGGCAGGATGTCGTTCATTCCCTTGACAGCCTGCAGCGCGGGCTTTTTCTCGATCTTGCCGATCTTTTCGTTGTTCTCGTTCATGTTCTTCAACCTAAAAACTGCAGTTGGACGCGCCCGAGTGTGCAGCGCTTTCACCCAAAAAGTGATGGGGTCAGTGTGCGAAATTCTGAGCGTTCATCAGGTGTCGCCGACGGAAGTAAGCGGTCAACTGCGGTTCAATGCAATTCAAACGTGTTCAGCGCGAGCATTGGCCGGGCCTGCATGGCCAAAGCGGTCTTCGATGTACTTCTCGACCAGCTCCTGAAATTCGGTGGCGATGGCATCACCGCGCAGCGTGAGAGCTTTCTCGCCGTCGATGTAAACCGGCGCCGCAGGGGCCTCCCCCGTGCCCGGCAGGCTGATGCCGAGGTCAGCGTGCTTGCTCTCACCAGGGCCATTGACGATGCAACCCATGACGGCCACCTTCAGGCCCTCTACACCGGGGTACTTCGTACGCCAAAGCGGCATTTGGGCGCGCAGAAAATCATCAATCTGCTTGGCCATTTCTTGGAAGGTGGTGCTGGTGGTGCGGCCACACCCAGGGCAAGCGGTGACGCTGGGATTGAATGTTCGAAGCCCGAGCGACTGCAATATCTCAAGGGCCACAAGCACCTCCTGGGTTCGCGCCTCACCCGGCTGAGGGGTGAGCGACACACGAATCGTGTCGCCAATGCCCTCCTGAAGCAACAGCGCCAAGGCGGTTGCGGAAGCGACGGTGCCTTTGGTGCCCATGCCCGCCTCTGTGAGGCCCAGATGCAGCGCGTGATCGCACTGGCGAGCCAATGCCCGGTACACGCTGACAAGATCCTGCACACCAGACATCTTGCAAGACAAGATAATTTGATCGGCACTCAAACCGATGTCGACGGCGCGCTGAGCCGACTCCACCGCAGAGGCCACGATGGCCCGGTACATGATCTGCCGGGGCTCGAAGGGCGTGGCCAATTGAGCGTTTTCGTCCATCATCTCGGCCAGCAGCTCTTGGTCGAGACTGCCCCAGTTGACACCGATGCGCACCACTTTGTCGAGCTTGGCGGCGATCTCGATCATTTGAGCAAACTGCCGATCGCGCTTGTCACCCTTGCCCACGTTGCCAGGGTTGATTCGATATTTTGAAAGCGCCTGGGCACATGCAGGGTGCTCGGTCAGAAGGCGGTGGCCATTGAAGTGGAAGTCGCCGACCAAAGGTACTGTGACGCCCATGCGATCGAGTTGATCCCGGATGTGTGGTACGGCCGCTGCGGCCTCGGGTGTGTTGACCGTGATACGCACGAGCTCAGAGCCTGCGACAGCCAACTCCTTGACTTGGATGGCCGTTTCGATCACGTTCACGGTGTCCACGTTGGTCATGGATTGAACCCTGACCGGCGCGTCTCCGCCGATTGTGACCACCGAATCGCCCCAACAAACGCGGGCCTGCCTGCTGCGCCTGGGAGCAGGCTGGGCTGGCTCGATGAACTCGTTGCGCAAAGAGGGTTTCACTTTCATATCATGCAACCTGATCAAATAAAAGCGGAGAAGCTAAAAAGCTTCGAGGGCCACCACCAGACGCGCGCGCCTTCGAAGCACGACATAGGCTAAGAATTCAGTTCAAATGGAGGCGGGCCACATTGTCTTTGGTGGATGGCGCAAGGTCGACCACGCGCCCCCGAAACTTTACTACCGTGGCACGCGCATTGCCGATTCGCAGCCGCAGGGGAAGCGCGCCACCCTGAACAACGGACACCGATCCCGGACGCAGGACCTGATTGAACAGAAGCTTGTCGTGGGCATCGTAAACACCGACCCATGAAGGCGATGTCGCACGTAATTCGAGCCGCCTGGCAGGATCGCGTCGCTCCTCCAGAGAGGCCACCAACTCACCGATGGGGTCGGATGAATTTGCCTTGGCTGCACCTTGCGCAACAGATTTCGTTGATGGCTCAACCGCTGACCGTTGGGGCGAAGGGCTGGGACGCACCGGCAGCTTTTGAGCAGGCACCTCTTGGAGTCTCGACGATCGGGCAGCTGATGGCTGATCGGCGGGGGGCTGAATGACAGGTTGTAATGCCGGTGAGTGCAGAACGGCTGACTGAGGTGTCACGGCCGGTTGGACCTCAGATGGTGGTGTCTCTGGTGGTTGAGCAGCCGATACAGGCTCCAGAGGAAGGGCCTGTGGCATGCCACCGGGCTCTGCTGTGGGCTCCTGGGGCACCGACGCAGGATCGGAGGGCGGTTGAGCCACGATCACTTCAGAAGCCGCTGAAGAGTTCGCAGCCAATGGGGCTTGCGGTGCAGAGTCGGAGAACGGGATTTTGTAAATACCGTAAGCCGCCAGGAGAAGCAACAAGCTCAACCAGATCAATGGGCGATTGAAGGAACCCAACGCCCCCAAGGGCAAACCCAAGCTTCGGTCACGATGTGGCTGGTTCAGACCCTCTGGGACTTGTTCAATGCGTTGGGCCTGGGTCAGGGGCAGCAGGCTCATCACGGGCGCTGGGTCTACGCTCAACTCCCGGCAGACTGTGAGCGCCAACGCCCGGGCGAAGGCGATACTGGGCAAGGCAGCCCAATCATCAGCCTCCAGCATTTCGAGCTTTGGCTGTGGCACCTTGATCGTCGCGGCAAAATCGACCATGTCGATGCCCCTCGCCTCGCGAGCCTCACGCAGTAAACGACCGGGGGAAGGCGAGTTATTGGACAGCTGTGAGCCAGGTGGATCTGACTCACTCATCGAACTGACCCTTTTCAAAAGCCATGGACTCGGCCGATTTGGGGAATCGATCTGACAGCTGACGCCCCAGCAACTGAGCACCCGACGTGTTGCCCAATTTTTTCTCTATGCGGGCTCCCAGCCAGAGGGTCTGGGGATTGGTGAGTTCCGGGTTGTTGTAGATGCGCCTGAGGTAAAAACGCGAACGCTCATATTGGCCGCGACGATAAAGCACATCAGCCAGGTTATAGCCAGCAATGGGATTCCCCATATCGATTTCATAGCCCTTGACCAGCGTTGCCTCGGCCTTTTCAAGTTCACCATTGCGAGCCTGACAAGCCCCCTGGGCCACAAGGGTACGCTGAACA
>CANHBY010000147.1 GCA_947458895.1 Burkholderiales bacterium
CTTGATCATTGGTGCAGGCGGCCTGGGCTGTGCAGCTGCGTTGTACCTTGGCGCATCCGGCATTGGCAGCCTCACCCTCATTGACCATGACACCGTTGACCTGACCAACCTGCAGCGTCAAATCGCGCACACCATGATGCGGGTCGGCCAAGCCAAAGTCGAGTCACTCTCCCAGGCGATACACGCCC
This sequence comes from Burkholderiales bacterium, assembly GCA_947458895.1. Lineage (GTDB taxonomy): Bacteria > Pseudomonadota > Gammaproteobacteria > Burkholderiales > Burkholderiaceae_C > CANHBY01. Next base: position 189 of record CANHBY010000147.1, read on the forward strand.
TCAACCCGGAGATTCGAGTCACTGCCTTGGCAGAGCGCATCATGGTGGGCCCCGAGCTTGATCGCCACGTCGAAGCCGCCGATGTCGTCATCGACTGCAGCGACAACTTCACCACCCGACACGCCATCAATGCTGCATGCGTCAACCTTGGCAAGCCTTTGGTGTCAGGCGCCGCTGTAGCCTGGGACGGCCAACTCTCCGTTCATCTTCCTCGAGGCTGGGGTGGGGCCGCTGATGAGCAGCGCAGTCCCTGCTACGCCTGCCTGTTTCCATCTGAGTCACAGGTCATTGAGACCCCCTGCTCAACCATGGGCGTCCTCGCCCCGCTGGTCGGCATCATCGGCAGTATGCAGGCTGCCGAGGCGCTCAAGCTCCTGGCGCCATCCGGAACCCCTGCCGCCGGCAGGCTCATCATGGTCAACGCCCACCGCATGGAGTGGACCACCTTGCGCACCCACCGCGACCCCACCTGTTCAGTCTGCGGCTAACTCACCGCGCCCAGGCCACCAGCCCATGTGTGCAATTGGCTGCATCAAGGGATTTCCCCCATCAGATCTCGTCATCAAAACGCATCCACGCCATCCATCCGAGGTAAGCTGAACGCCCAACCAGAAAATTCCGACTACCCCGGACGTGGCAATGGAAAAGCACACCCCACTGACAGCTCGAAACTTCCCCACCGCCGAGGAAGAAGCCACCAAAGCCCGGCAACCAACGCTCTACACAGGGCCAGAAAGCTCTTACCGCCTGGCATTCACAGACACCGAATTTTTGCTGCGCGAAGAACTGCGTCCCGTTCGCATGCAGCTCGAATTGCTCAAACCTGAGTTAATCCAGCAAGAACAAGGCATCCATTCCACCATCGTGATCTTCGGCAGCGCCCGCATCCTGGCACCCGAAGCCGCCGCTGCCGCCCTCGAAGCTGCCGCTCAGTCGCAAGACGCCGCAGCCATCCGCCGGGCAGAGATTCAAGTCGACATGTCCCGCTACTACCACGAAGCCCGAACCTTCGCCTCCACCGTCACCAGCCGCACCCGGCGGCTCGATACGCCTGTGCATGTGGTCACCGGCGGCGGCCCTGGCATCATGGAAGCCGGCAATCGAGGGGCCTTTGAAGTCGGCGGGCGCAGCCTCGGCCTCAACATCGTGCTCCCCCACGAGCAAGCCCCCAACCCCTTCATCACCCCCGAACTCTGCTTCCAGTTCCACTACTTCGCCCTGCGCAAAATGCATTTCCTGATGCGCAGCATCGCATTGGTGTGCTTCCCTGGCGGCTTCGGCACCCTGGACGAGCTCTTTGAAACCCTGACCCTGATTCAAACCGGCAAATGCCGACGCCGTCCTATTCTGTTGTTCGGCAAAGCTTTCTGGGAAAAGCTCATTAACTTCGATTTACTCATCGACACCGGCATGATCAGCCCTGAAGATGTCAACCTTTTCCGCTTCGTGGAAACCGCCGAAGAAGCCTGGGGCTACCTCGAGGCCCAATACGGTTTCGATTTTGGAGACACCGAAACCGGAGAGTTCGCAACCGACATCTGACACTATGCCCAACACTCTGCAGCCCCCCATCAGCCTCATCGGCGCTCCAACCGACATCGGAGCTGGCACTCGGGGAGCCAGCATGGGTCCCGAGGCACTCCGCGTCGCAGGGCTTCAAAAAGCACTTGAAAGCCACGGCCTGCATGTTATTGATCGAGGCAACATCAGTGGCCCAGCCAACCCCTGGGCACCTGCTACCAGTGGCCATCGCCACCTGGCTGAAGTCATTGAATGGAACCAAGCTGTACACAACGCCGTTCAACAGGCCCTGCTTCAGGGGCATTTGCCCATACTGATGGGAGGCGACCACAGCTTGGCCATTGGGTCGATTTCTGCCGTCGCACGATACTGCCGGTCCCAACAAAAGAAACTGCGCGTCCTGTGGCTCGACGCCCACGCCGACTTCAACACCGCCACCCTCACACCCAGTGGCAATCTTCATGGCATGCCGGTAGCCTGCCTGTGCGGACAAGGCCCCGACCCGCTCGTGCAAATGAGCGGCGAAGTGCCCGCCCTCCAGCCCAAATGGATTCGCCAAATCGGCATTCGCAGCGTCGACCCAGGCGAAAAGCAAATGGTGCACCAGGCCGAACTCGAAGTCTTCGACATGCGCTACATCGACGAAATGGGCATGCGCCACGCCATGGAGCTGGCCCTCGCCACGCTCGATGCCAACACCCACCTGCACGTCAGCTTTGACGTCGACTTCCTCGACCCGGAATGGGCCCCCGGCGTAGGCACCACCGTCCCCGGCGGCCCCACCTACCGAGAAGCCCAACTGTGCATGGAAATGATCGCCGACACGGGCCGCCTCGCCTCACTCGACCTGATGGAACTCAACCCAGCCCTCGACGTTCGCAACCGCACCGCCGAAGTCACCGTCGACCTGGTCGAATCGCTCTTTGGCAAAAGCACCTTGATGCGCAAAAAGTCGCCCTAGTGTGGTGTCAGGGCTGAAATGTCGTTTGATCGCGCCGCCATCAAGCCCGCTGGCTAGGCGCCACTGGAGTCACAAGCTTGGGCTATGACGACGAGAAGCAACGACGCCATCGGGTTTGAGGGCCAGCGAGCAAGCGGCATTTGAGCCCTGACACGACACTATGCACGGCCGTATTCATCGTCATCGTGAAAAACTCCCTTTGCCACTCAAGAAAAGGGTTAAACAGCCGATATCCATTCAAGAGCATCGAAAGCGAGGCTCACCATGACCGACCACGACCACATCAACACACAGCCCGCCAAACATCCACTGCTCACGGCCCCCCTGCGTGACCTGGCAGTCTGGACACGCTACTTTCAAGACGCCGCAATTCCAGTTCAGGCCGACACTGCAGACGCCCTGGAACACATGCGGGCCAACGAAGACGACGTAGACGCCAACATGCTCGGCGACATGATTGCCGGCGACCCCCTCATGAGCCTCAAGGTTCTCGCGCACGTCTCCCGCTGCCGGCCCGCACGCATCGTGACAGACCCCGAAACCGTGACAGCCGCCCTTGTCATGATGGGCATCAGTCCCTTCTTCAACACCTTCGGTCCCCAAACTACACTCGAAGAATGGTTAGTCGACGAGCCCGAGGCCCTCCAAGGCTTAAGTAGCGTCATGCAAAGAGCCCACCGTGCCGCCAACTTCGCCCTCGGCTTTGCGGTCCACCGAATGGACCACGACGCTGCTGTCATCTACCAAGCCGCCTTACTGCACGACTTCGCAGAAATGCTCCTTTGGTGCCACGCTCCCTCCTTGGCCCTGAAAATCCGCGCAGCCCAACAAGCCGACTCAACCCTTCGCTCCAACACCATCCAGCGAAAAATTCTCAACATCGAGCTCCCCGAACTCCAACAATCCCTGATGAAAACCTGGCGCCTGCCAGAACTCCTCATCCGAATCTCAGACGACAGCCACGCCGACCACGCCAACGTCCGCAACGTGTTGCTGGCCATCAAACTCGCCCGACACTCGGCCCACGGCTGGGACAACGCTGCCCTCCCAGACGACATCTCCGACATCGCCCAACTCCTCAACCTTTGCCCGAAAGCGGCCCTGCAGCTCATTCAAGACATCGAACCCCCCATCTGACGCCACCAGTCAACGAGTTGCCAAGCCCCTCAAACTCTGTTGAACTCCACACGTCAGCCTTCCAAAAGGAGACCACTGTGGACTTCACCCCCTGGGACAACCCCATGGGCACCGACGGGTTCGAATTCATCGAATACGCCGCCCCAGAACCCCAAGCCCTCGGCGAGCTCTTCGCCCAACTTGGCTTCAGAGCCATCGCAAAACACCGAACCAAACAAGTCATCCTCTACCGGCAAGGTGACATCAATTTCATCATCAATGCCGAGCCCCACTCCTTCGCACAACGCTTCGCACGACTCCATGGCCCCAGCGTCTGCGCCATGGCTTTTCGTGTCAACAACGCGAAATACGCCTACGAAAGAGCGCTCGAGCTCGGCGCCTGGGGCTTCGACCACCACACCGGCCCCATGGAGCTCAACATCCCAGCCATCAAAGGCATCGGCGACTCACTGATCTATTTGGTGGACCGCTGGCGAGGTAAAAACGGCGCAGCCCCCGACGCCATAGGCAACATCAGCATCTACGATGTCGACTTCGAGCCCCTACCCAGTGCCCCACCAGAAACCCCACCTGGTCACAGCCTGCAACTCATCGATCACCTCACCCACAACGTCCACCGCGGCTGCATGAAAGAGTGGGCCGAATTCTACGAACGCCTCTTTAACTTCCGCGAAATACGCTATTTCGACATCGAAGGTCGGCTCACAGGCCTCAAAAGCAAAGCCATGACCAGCCCCTGCGGCAAAATCCGCATCCCGATCAACGAAAGCTCCGACGACAAAAGCCAAATCGCCGAGTACCTCGACCAATACCACGGCGAAGGCATCCAACACATCGCGCTCAGCACAAATGACATCTACGCGACCGTGACGTCCATGCTGACCCAAGGCATCGACTTTCAAGAAACCATCAATACCTACTACGACCTGGTCAGCCAACGACTCCCCCACCACGGCGAGCCACTGGAACACCTGCGCCAACTTCGCATCCTGATCGACGGCTCAGCATCCACCGACTCCAGCCGAGAACTGCTCCTGCAAATCTTCACCAAACCCGTCATCGGCCCGATCTTCTTCGAAATCATCCAGCGCAAGGGCGACCAAGGCTTCGGCGAAGGCAACTTCCGAGCCCTTTTCGAAAGCATCGAACTCGACCAAATCAAACGAGGGACACTCACGATTGATGGTCAGACACCCCTGCCAAAAACATGAATTGAACGTCTGCAACGAATTCAACCTAAAAACCGCAGTTGGACGCGCCCGAGCGCGCCGCAGTGCTGCCCAATCGGGTGCGTAGCGCTTTCACCCAAA
>CANHBY010000148.1 GCA_947458895.1 Burkholderiales bacterium
CTGCTTCAGGATCTCTTCGATGGCCGCAGGAGTCAGCGTGGGGTCAAGTGCCTTCATGTCGGCCACCAAACCGGCCACATAGGGCGCTGAAAACGAGGTGCCGTTGTTGGTCTGGCCGTCGGCGCTCACCTGTACATCGGTGCCGTCTGCGGCCACATCAATGGCATCTTTGGCATCGGTGAAGGAGGCGGGCGAACTGCCGGCCGCGTTGCTGTCGCTGGCCCCCACCACAATCACACCATCGGGCAAGTCAGACAAATACATACCTTCAAAAAAGCCTGCTGGGGGCGTGATGTCCAACTGAGAGAGCAGCGTTTGGACCTCACCCTCGTTACCACCCGCAATGGTGACTGTGACCCCCGCATTGACCAAGCTCTGGAAGGCCGCCTTCACTTGCTCTGGCACCCCCCCAAGGTATTTCTCAAAATCAGCCGAGCAATCGTTGACCATCTGCAGTACCCGGTCCTTGTATCGATCCCAGGTCGATTCACGCCATTGACTTCGGTCAGCCCCATATAAATTGTCGAAGCTTGAGTTCAAAGATGGCAGCTCTTGCGAGAACACTGTGGCGGGGTCCAGGCCGACGGACAGGCTGATCACCTCCGGCGGCGAGCCCGACGACGCAATGGCGTTGAGCTGATCAGCAAACTCTGCATTGCTCTCGACCTGTAGGCCGAGAAGATCCACCGAAGCCGAGTCAGACGAGGCTCCGGCCACATAGCTTGTCTGGGCGCCATGTGATGAGGGCAAAGTGGAAGAACCCACCCCAACCACGTTTTGGAAAAAATCAATCACCAGCAACTCGACACCTTCCGGCTGGGGGTTGTAGGGATTCGGCACGACTGAGGCAGGGGGGGGAAACAGAGGCGCAGGCGGCTCCGGATCAACCGAAGGCCGGACACCTCTCAGGCAAGGCGTGCCCCGCACCGAAGATGTTTGACTCAAATACCGCAAGGCCAATCGATTCAGACTGTCAGCGTCGTCTTCCGGGATCTCAGAGTGAAGATGAGTCAGGGCGACGGACTCAAATTGGATGGGGAACATGGGTATCCTACGTAACTTCTTCTGACCTCAGCCGCCTGGAGCTAGCGTGGTCAGGTAAGGGCAAGGGCAAGGCAGACGAACCTCAAGCGTTGGCGTGATCCAGTTGCCAAATACTGATGTCCTTGAAACTCACATGGCCGTCTAACTTGCCGTTCTGAGCGGCGTCAAGCTGGTCGAACAGATCTGACTGTTCAACAAGATACTGAGCTGCTTGCTTCATACGGTCCGTGGACACGTCGTCGTTGATGATGCGCCGGGCATCGTCCCTGTTGAACAAACCGTCTCGCGCTGCTACGGAAGCGGTGTCAAACAGGTAAAAGTTCGTCTGGACCACGTCGGCAGACGCAAAAGCCAGGTCGGCGGGACCCTTCTCACGAGCGTCCCAAATAAGCATGTCTTTCACGCTCAACAGACCATCCCAAGCGCCACTCATGGCACGCTCCCAGCTGTCAAACAAATCGGGGCTATCAACAAGTTGTTGGGCAGCAGCTCGCTCGTCGGCGGAGAGGCTGACATCGTTGGCAACCGTTTGAATGTCTGCCATGGACACGAGACCATCCTTCGCGGAATCTGGTGCGGCAGCATCCCATCCGTCAAAGTAGCGCGTGACTTGCTCCACCAGTGTTTCCTTGATCGGCTGACCACCCGCCATCGCCAAAGCATTCTGGCGGTTGATGAGGCCGCTTCCAACCTTGCCTGGCACCCCATCAACCGACATAGCGGTTGCCTTCAAAATAGCCTCGATACGAGCAGGCGTGAGCTCTGGGTTGGCGGCCAACATATCTGCCACGAGTGCGGCAACCTGAGGGGCTGCGAAGGAAGACCCATCGGCCAGAACACCCCCATCAGCGACCTCTACATCGGTTCCGTCGGCGATGACATCAGTCTGGCTGTTGGGCGACGAAGAAGTGGCTGGCGAGGTGGGGATGGAGTTGTCTTGGCTCGCGCCCACAAAAATCACGCCTTCCGGCATATCGGGCAAGTAAATACCATCATAAAAACCAGCTGGGACAGTCAAGCCGAGATCGGTAAACAGACTCTCCACATCTCCATCATTGCCGGCTGCCACGGTCACAGTGACACCGGCGTCAACCAACTTTTCCAGCGAATCCTGGAGATCTTGGGGGAAAATCCCGACCTGCTGGTTGGTGGCGTCGACAGCAGTCTGAGCCATGATTGAGATGTCTTGCAAATACAAGTCCCAGGTCTCGTCACTCCATTGGTTTTTGTCTGCCCCATACTTAGACTCAAAGCGCGAGTTGAAGAGTGGGAAATCAGACGCAAACGCTGTGGCAGGAGAGAGCCCCAAAGAAATGTTGATGACCTTCGGCGGGTTGGGTGAAGCTGCAATGGCGTTGAGTTGGTCAATGAATCGCCAAAGGTTTTGCGCCTCCGCGGTGAGCACCTGAACCTGATCCGACTGGATGGCGTTAGACGCTACGTGAGTGGTTTGATCTCCATGCGATTCGGTTTTGCCAGCAGCCAATTCTTCCAGAGACAAGACAAAGGAGTCGAGGACCAACAGATTGACAGGCGGGGCTGTAGGGCTCGGCCCGACCGTGTTTGGCGCGGAGGCTGAAGGGGGAGCTGGAACCGATCTGGCGGAATCGACTTGCGGTGGCGTGGCAGTAGGCTGAACCCAGGCCAAAGAGCTACTCGCCAAGTGTCGCAAGGCCAAGCTTTCAAGTTGCGCAGTGCCCCCCTGGGGAATCGGGGCGGCTAAAAAAGAGGCGGCTGGGGCGTTGAATTGAATGCTGTTCATCTAGGGGCACCTCGTTATCTAGATCGGGACACCCATCAACCTTTTGGGTAGGAGCACCGATCTAGCTCAAACAAACATAGGGTTTCCCATTATAGGGGTTTCCCGAAAAAACCGCCACCCTGGGCATTTTTTACCAGGTTCATCCCTTGAACCCATGGGGTGGACACCTGTCTGCGGAGCGCTCCTTCTCGGTTTGTTTGACATTCGTGGCGGGCTTTGCGAAGGCAAATTCGAGCTGCAAAAAGAGCTTAGCGAAATCGTCTGCGGCCTGACTGCCGGTATTTACGTACAAGACCCAATCGATGCGAGCGACCGACCCATTCCGTTGCGCCCGAGGTAAAACTTGTGTGCAAGCCGGACAGTCGCATTGACGGCAGTGGCATGGGGAAGGCTGGCACCCTGGATATGATGGCTGCGCTTAAACTCCCCCAGGATCAGCGCCCTGGGAGCCCCAACTTTCAGACCAGCCATGACCCATGACGACGTTCGCCCAGTGGCTCACTGCGGCCGGCAATCTAGTGCAAAAAACTGCACTAGCGATCAGATCTTCCTCAAGCCTTCGGCCCAACGCATCGGCGGGCTGCCTCGCTGGGTCAGGGCCTTGGCGCTACTGGCCCGACTGTCGGGTGCGTTTTCTCTGGCGATGCTTGGCCAGGCAGCAACGGCACAGGTCGACACAAAGCGCGACACAAAGCGCGACACCACGCTTCAAGTAATGCCCGTGTCAGTCACACTCAGCTTCGAGCAAACCCGTCTGCCAGGTGGTGAACGCATGGGTCTGGTGGGTACAAGCCTCTTGTTTGAGGCCTCGCCAGGCTGGTGGGTGGGCCCTGCGGTCTACGGTGCCAGCAGTGGTGAGCGAGCAGGTTTTTTCGTCGGTGGTATCGAGGTGCAGCGACGCTGGCGACTGAGCTCTCAGTTGCAGGCCGTGACGGGTTTTTACGCCGGGGGCGGGGGAGGAGGCGGTGCGCCGGTGGGGGGTGGTCTGATGCTGCGGCCAGCTGCCAGCCTGTTGTGGGGCTTGGGAGGTTGGCAGGCGGGCCTCTCGCTGGCTGATACCCGTTTCCCTGACGGCGGTATCCGTCGATCCCCCTGGGGACTGGTGCTGGCCTGGGATGGGGCTTACCGCTATTCGCGGGCAGAAGCGATTGGCCAACCCATGGCCGATATGCGCTCGACTGGGCTCGGCTTTGATCAGGTTCAGGGGCTTATGTCAGCCTACCCCTTGCAGGATGGCACGCGACGCAGTGTCGTGCTGCCCGGGGCCCGACTGCTCAAGCGCAATGGGCCATGGGGCCTGAGCATCGAGAGCTCGGCGGCGGCCAGCGGTGGGGCTGCGGGCTACATGGAAGTTCTGGGCGGGGTGTCAGCACACCAGGCATTGGGGTCAGGTCTTGAGGCCGGTGTGCGCGCTGCAGTCGGGCTGGGTGGTGGGGGTGCCATGGCCAAGGGCGGCGGGGGTTTGACAAAGCTCAGTGCCTTCTTGGCATGGGGCCCTGCCCCGGGCTGGCAACTCGGCCTGGAGGCAGGACCGGTGCGCGGCGCAGGGGGGGCACCCAAAGCACAGGCTTTGCAGGTGTGGCTGGGCATGGACCTGGAGCCGCGCTCGGGTGCCCCAGGTGGCGCGGTTCCGGGGCGGGTGGCTGGCTACGAATGGGTCGCGGGTGTGCAGCAAATACGGCGAGGTGTGGGTAAAAACGGTTCCAGTGCCCCGATCGAATTGGTGTCTGGCAAGCTTGAGCGCCATCTGGATTCAGGCATTTACCTGAGTGCCCAGGCGCACAGTGCCTTTGGCGGCGATGCGGGGGCTTTTTCAATGGGGATGTTGGGTGCTGGCCTGGCGACCCCATCACAAATGGGCTCATGGCGCTTCGGTGCTGAGCTGCTCGCAGGTGCGGCGGGCGGCGGCGGTGTTCAAACCGGAGGCGGAGGCCTGGTGCAAGGGCTCGCATGGGCTGGCTACTCAGTGGGGCCGGCCAGCCAAGTGCGATGGGGTCTGGGTGCGGTGCGCGCGCTGAGCGGCGGGGGGTTGTCAAGCCCGGTGGTTGAATTGTCCTTCAGCCACCGCTTTGGGCTGGGGAGCTGGTGATTGGTACTTCGTACTTCGTGCGCTGTAGGCGTGCTTGGGCACTCACCGCAGCCAACAACCGTCAAAAAGAGCTCGCGAAGCTGTGCTAGTGTCGTTTCAAGTTTCAAATGTCGTTTGATCTCGCCGCCATCAAGCCCGCTGGCTAGGCGCCACTGGAGTCATAGCTTGGGCTATGACGACGAGAAGCAACGACGCCATCGGGTTTGAGGGCAAGC
>CANHBY010000149.1 GCA_947458895.1 Burkholderiales bacterium
AACGGCCAGTTCACCCAGGTCCTCAGGGCTGGTGAATTGCAGCGAGGGCTGCTTTTCGGCCAGCAATCGACGGGTGGCCTCGGCATTGTCAACACCCTCAGCGGCGACACGAGCATCCAGCTGTTTTTGAACCAGCGGCGTGAGCACCCAGCCAGGGCAGATCGAGTTGGCGGTAATCCCGGTGGTGGCCGTTTCCAGGGCCACCGATTTGGTGAAACCCACGATGCCATGTTTGGCCGCCACATAGGCTGACTTTTGCGCCGAGGCCACCAGGCCATGAGCTGAAGCGATGTTGATGATGCGCCCCCAATTCCTAGTGCGCATTGCGGGCAGGGCCAAACGGGTGGTGTGAAAAGCCGCGCTGAGATTGATGGCGATGATCGCGTCCCACTTGTCGACCGGAAACTCTTCAACGGGCGCCACATGCTGAATACCCGCGTTATTGACCAACACATCCACCCCGCCAAAATTGGCCTGAGCCTGCGCAAACATCGTGGCAATCTCCAAAGGCTTGCTCATGTCGGCGCCAGAAAAAGCCACCTTCACACCCAGTGCCTTGACTTGCGCCTGCGCAGACTCCACCTCACCAAAGCCATTGAGAATGATGTTGGCGCCCTGCCGAGCCAAGCTCAGCGCGATACCCAGGCCAATACCGCTGGTCGAACCAGTCACCAACGCTGTTTTTCCTTGAAGCATAGGGATTCCTTTGAGATGTTTGATCAAACGGGGTTGTAGGATGGGATGCAACGCGACACTTTAGCCTGAGGCCTTGTAATGAATGCTTCGCTCACTCAACCACGCTTAAACCATGTTCAATGCCTGCGGCCCAAGCAACTGGCGCGGCTAGCCTACTGGGAATGGGGTGACCCGGCCAACCCCAAGGTGTTGCTCTGCCTACACGGCCTCACCCGCCAAGGGCGTGATTTCGACACTTTGGCGCGCGCCATGTGCGACCGCTACCGGGTGGTCTGCCCAGACATGCCAGGGCGGGGCCATTCCGATTGGCTGACCGACCCCCTTGGGTACCAAGTGCCGGCCTATGTGGCCGATGTGGTCACTCTGCTGGCCCGCTTGAACGCCGATTGCCTGCATGTGGTGGGAACCTCCCTGGGAGGGTTGATTGCCCTGCTCCTGGCCTCAATGCCCAAGTCACCCATTGAACGCTTGGTGCTCAACGATGTCGGCCCCGAACTGCCCCTGGAAGCGCTGAACCGCATCGGTACTTATGTCGGCGCGCCCTTGCATTGGGACGATGAGACCTCCGCATTTACCTACCTTGGCTTTGTCTCTGCCAGCTTTGGCCCACACACACCCGAGCAGTGGGCTGCCTTGTCGCGGCCCATGTTGCGGCCTGATGGTGCAGGCTTCAAACTCCATTACGACCCCCAAATTGCAGCGGTGTTTCAAGGCGTCACGCCCGAGTTGGCGGCCGCCAATGATGCCTTTCTCTGGCAGGCCTACGACAACATCCGATGCCCCACCCTGGTGATACGCGGCGCCGAGTCTGATTTGCTCTTGCCAACCACGGCCCAAGCCATGACTCAGCGCGGCCCGAGGGCGCATTGCCATGAGCTTGCAGGCATTGGGCACGCGCCCACGTTGGTGCAGGATGACCAAGTGGTGGTGGTTCGGTCATTCCTCAGCTTATCCTGACACGGGTCGCCAAAGTCGCTGGGCGAAAACCGCCAGATCGTTGAAGATTGAAAAAACCACAGTTGACCGCTTACTTCCGCTGGCAGAACCTGATGAACGCTCAGAATTTCGCACACGAACCCCATCACCTTTTGGGTGAAAGCGCTACGCACCCGAGTGGGCAGCACTGCGGCGCGTCCAACTGCAGTTTTTAGGTTGAATGAAAACCCGCCAAACCGAATCTGCCAACTCGACCATCGTTCAGTGGGTCGATGCGCAAGACGAAGGGGCCGATGAAGCGCCTCAGTGGGCCCGCGCCCGAATCTTCGCGCAGCCCCTTCTACAGGGTCAGGTCTTGCATTCAGGCGAGGAAGCCATGGCCCACGCCGACGGAGTGGCGGCGATTTTGCAAGGCATTGGTGCGGCGCCCTCCATGCGAGCCGCCGTTTACTTGGTGTACGCGGCAGACTATCTTCAGCACCCCGAAGAGGTAGTGCGCAAAGCCTTTGGGCCCACCTACGCCAGCTTGATGAGTCACACGCGCAAGCTGGTACAAATTCAACGCGCGGCCCGGCAGGCCCAGGGGGTGTCGGCCCAGCGCCCCCAACAAACCGAACGAGTGCGCAAAATGTTGCTTGCGTTCTCACAGGACCTGCGGGTAGTGCTGCTGCGCCTGGCTTCGCGTTTGCAAACGCTGCGTTTTCATGCCCAGACCAAGCAGCCCTGCCCCCGCGAAACCGCCGAAGAAAGCCTGCTGGTTTTTGCACCACTGGCCAACCGGCTGGGCATCTGGCAAATCAAGTGGGAACTGGAAGACTTGGCCTTTCGGTTCTTGCAGCCCGATGACTACAAAACGGTGGCCAAACTGCTCGACGAACGGCGCGTAGAGCGAGAGGAAGGCGTCGAAATGTTCCGCCAGCGCCTCAGTGCTGAGCTGGCAGAACACGGCTTGCAAGCCGAGGTACAAGGGCGCCCCAAGCACATCTACAGCATCTGGAAAAAAATGCAGGGCAAGGGCTTGGCCTTCGCGCAGGTTTTTGATGTGCGCGCCATGCGCGTGATCGTGCCCACCGTCGATGATTGCTACGCCGTACTGAGCCAGGCTCATGCGCTCTTCAAGCCCGTTGCTGGCGAGTTTGACGACTACATCGCTCGCCCCAAGCCCAACGGCTACCAGTCTTTGCACACGGTGGTCCTGGATGAGTTCGGGCGCGCCGTCGAGGTGCAAATTCGCACCCGCGCCATGCATGACCACGCCGAATTCGGTGTGGCATCCCACTGGGCGTACAAAGAGGCAGGCGTCAAGGGCTACGCCGGCGTCAGCACCACCGAAGCCCAAGCCCGACTCAACGAGGCCCGAAAGGCCGTTTTGCGTCAGCTTCTGGCTTGGGAGCGCGAGTTTGTCTCCAAAGCGCAAGGCGTTGCCGATGACCGCATCTACGTCTTCACGCCGCAGGCCGAGGTGGTCGAGCTCGCCACCGGTTCTACACCGATCGACTTGGCCTATGCCGTGCACACCAACCTCGGCCACCGCTGCCGAGGCGCCAAGGTGGATGGGGTCTTGGTGCCTTTGAATACGCCGCTCGAAAATGGGCAAACCGTGGAGGTCACCACCATCAAAGAGGGCGGCCCTTCCATGGATTGGCTCAACCCCCAGCTTGGATTTCTACAAAGCCATCGTGCACGCGCCAAGGTGCGCGCCTGGTTCAATGCCCAGCTTCAACAGCAAACCATCGCCAAAGGGCGCGAAGCCGTTGAGAAAGTACTGCAGCGCGAAGGCAAAACATCCACCAAGCTCGAAGAGCTTGCTTCGCAGCTGGGGTTCAAGAGCGCCGATGATTTTTTTGAGGCCGTGGGCAAAGATGAGTTCTCACTGCGTCACGTGGAAGCAGGCCTGCGCCCTCCTGATGCCGAGCCACCTCCCGACGAACAATTTCGCCTACGCTCCCCCACCAAAGCCACCACAAAGATCGGCCAAGTCTCGGTGGCGGGCGTTCATTCGCTCTTGTCCCATCTGGCGCGCTGCTGTCGCCCCGCGCCGCCCGAGCCTATCGGCGGCTTTGTCACACGCGGCAAAGGGGTGGCGGTACACCGTTTGTCATGCAGCAACTGGCGCGAGATCAGCCGGCGCTCCCCAGAGCGGTTAATCGAAGTCGATTGGACCCTGTCTTCCTTCGGAAAATCCGCCCCCCTGTACCCGGTGGACATCAGCATTCAGGCCGCCGATCGGCAGGGCCTGCTGCGTGATGTGTCAGAGGTGTTCGCCAAGGAAAAAATGAACGTCATTGGCGTCAAATCCCATTCGGTACAAGACGCCCGTGGCCCCACCGCCTGGATGACCTTCACCGTTGAAATACCCGATTTGAACCGGCTGGACGACACGGTGCAGCGAGTGGCCCAAGTCAAGGGCGTGCGCAGCGCATACCGACGCTGAAGTGTGGGCTAGGCGCAAAGTCCGTGATATAGTCGATGACTTCGTTCAAGACCCCAGGCGCGTAGCTCAGCTGGTTAGAGCACCACCTTGACATGGTGGGGGTCGTTGGTTCGAGTCCAATCGCGCCTACCAAGCTTTCATGAGCAGCCCCGCATAAGTTTCTTGTGCGGGGCTCTTTTGTTTCCAATTGATTCGAATTTTGGCTCACGCGCTTCAAATTCATCAGATATTCCAGCCCGGCGCGACATTGGTCACACTGGGTAACTACCTGTGGGCTCCAACACACAGGAAATGGGTCCAAGCTCTGGCTGGGCATGGGTTGCGCCGGCCATCGCCATAGAATCGTCCCGCCCTTGGCGCCCCCCTTCTCAGGAACTTTCATGGCTCAATCTCGACGCACCAACAAAACGACAGAAGCCGCGCCTTCGCCTGACGAAGGCCTGCGTGTGCTCAAGAAATACCCCAACCGTCGTCTTTACGACACCGAGACGAGCAGCTATGTCACCTTGGCCGACGTTAAAAGAATGGTCTTGGACGCAGAAACCCTGGTGGTTCGTGACGCCAAGACCTCTGAAGACCTCACCCGCAGCATCCTGTTGCAGGTGATTTTGGATGAAGAGAGCGGCGGGGTGCCAATGTTCTCTACCCCGGTGCTGGCCCAAATCATTCGCTTCTATGGGCATGCCATGCAAGGCCTGATGGGAACTTATCTCGAGAAGAACATGCAAGCCTTCACCGAGATGCAAGCCCGCCTGAGCGAGCAGGCCAAGACCCTCTCCCCCGAAATGTGGACCCAGTTCATGCAAGGCCAGACACCTGTGGTTCATGGCTGGATGAGCAACTATTTCGAGCAGTCACAAAGCATGGTCAGGCAGATGCAAGAGCAAATGAGCAAACAGGCGGAAACCCTCTTTCCTGGTATGCCAGGTTTTCGTCCACCCAAACTCTGAGCCGCAGCAGTCACAAACACA
>CANHBY010000150.1 GCA_947458895.1 Burkholderiales bacterium
CGCTGGCCCTCAAACCCGATGGCGGCGCGATCAAACGACATTTGAGCCCTGACACGACTCAAGACCCCGAGGCTACGCCCCCTGAGTTCATGCAGGTGCTCGGCGTGCCGCGGCTTCGCCACAGCATCGAACTGACAAAAAAATCGGATGGCGTGAGGCACCTTTATGTGCCACTGACGGCATCGACCCGCGAGAGCGAACCGGTGCGTTTGGTGGTATTCGGGCTCTCTCCTTATATGCTCGACCCTAAAGCGCCGGAGCCTCTGAAGCCACCTTTTCCAGTGCAGCTGGACCCTGCGGGTTTGCCCGCCCCCATCCGCTCAGAAATGGCTCGCCGCGGGGCGCACTTTGCCGAGAAGGTTTATTTGGTGAGGTCCATCGAATTGCTCAATGGCAAGGTTCAGAACAAACACGCAACCAGCGACCGGCTGATTGAAGCCGGCGTGAAAACGGTAGGCTCCTCACTCAGCGTGGCCTGCTTCATCGGCTGGCTGCTCTGCGTTTTCAGGCTCAAACGACTCAGGGCAATGGCGCCAGCCCCTTTGCAGCCCTGACACCAGACTGCATGGCTCCCTCCAGCGTGGCAGGGTAGGGGCCATCGACGTAGTCGCCGGCGGCCTGCAAGCCGGCTGCAATCTGGCGAGCCGGGCGCGGTAAGTTGGCTGTGCAGCGAAATGTGGCGCGCTTGTCCACCAGAGTTTGCAAAATCTGAATGGGGGCCTTCAGCACAGGGCTCAGTGCCTGTGTGGCTTGTTTCAGTGTGGCTTCTTCAAGAGCTTCATGACCTCGCTGAGCCCATGAAGCGGCCCCGCTGACGACGAACGCCAGAAACCCCTCCGAGCCACCCCAGTGGCCATGGTCCAATACAAACTGCGCTGGCCGCTCATGCTCATCAGAGTCCATGCGCACCATGGCTGTGGGCAGTCGTGTACCAGGACTGCGCGCGTATACCGTGGCAATGGGCTCAAAACGCAGAGCCTGAGCCTGCTGAGCCCATGCCGGGGCAATGTCCTGACACAATCTGCCGGCCTCGTTGGGGGTACAGGCCAAAATCACTTGCTCGAAGGGCTCATTGTCGATCAACCAATGCCCTGCGCCAGCCGACAGGTCACGAACCCTGCGCTGCAGGTGGATCTGCGCGCCGCGGCTTTGCAGCCAGGCCACGGCAGGTTGGGGCCACAGGGCGCTCAGTGACTGCCGTGGGAACAGCAGATCGGCCGAGCCGGGCCCATTCAGCAGCGCATCGCGCAGCACCCGAAGGAAAACGCGTCCACTGGCCTCATGGGCTGGCGTGTTCAGCGCGGCCACACAAAGCGGCTCGATCAACTCCAGCCGCACACGCTCAGGCAGGGCATGGGCCAGCTCGCCCACGGTGACCAATTCGGCGCAGTGAAAGCCATGCCAGCGCCAAAGGGCTGCATGCTTGAGCAGCGAAATCCGCTCCCCCATACGCCAGTGGCTGTGCGCCCACACACCACGCATAAACGACAGGGCAGGGTGACCGGGGGGCAGCTTCAAACCCTGGCCAGCCGCGTCAACCAGATGCAGTGGCGTGCGCCAAAGGGCATCATCGAGGTTCACGCCCACCAATTTCATCAGCCGCTGCGTTTCGCTGTAGGCGCCAATCAAGAGATGCTGGCCGTTGTCGAAGGTCAAGCCCTGCGCCAAGGGGCCCAGGGCTTGACGTGCACGCCCACCCACCTGCGGCGCCATTTCAAATAAGGTTACTGAATGACCGGCCTGGCTTGCCGTAACGGCCGCCGCCAGGCCGGCCCAGCCCGCGCCAACGATCCCGACCCGCATTGATCGCCCTCCCACAGGTGACGACACCTTGGCGCGCTCCTAGCGGCCTCGCCAATGCGTGCGCATGGCGATCCAGATCTTGCGCAAAGGCGTCAGCGAGGTGCGCTGGTGAAGCACCTGGAACTGATCGGCCTCAATCTCACGCAACAGCGTTCGATAGATATTGGCCATCATCAAACCCGGCTTTTGAGCCTGCCTGTCAGGCTCAGGCAGCAGGGCGAATGCCTCGTCAAACATTTGATGAGCACGTTGAGCCTGGAACTGCATGAGCGCCGTGAAGCGGTCGCTGTAGCCCCAGGGGGCTTGCCGGTTGAGTAACTCGTGGGCTTTAACATCAAAGCGCTGCAATTCATCAATGGGCAGATAAATGCGGCCACGGCGAGCATCGTCGCCCACATCACGGATGATGTTGGTGAGCTGCATGGCCAAACCCAAGCGGTGGGCGTACAGAATCGTAGAGGGGTCGGTGCTGCCAAAAATTTTTGCAGCCACCTCACCCACCACACCTGCCACGAGGTGGCAGTAACGCGCCAGATTGGGGTAGCTCAGATAACGGCTTTGGGTGAGGTCCATCTGGCAACCCTCGATCACAGCCAGCAGGTGCTCCGGCCGGATGTCATAGGTGACCACATGCGGCATCAGCGCCTTCATGGCTGGATGGCTTGGCTGCCCCCCGAAGGCCGTGGCCACTTCCTTTTGCCACCACCCCAGTTTGACTTGAGCCACACTGGGATCAGTGACTTCATCGACCACATCATCGACCTCACGGCAAAAAGCATAAAACGCTGTGATGGCCGCTCGCCGGGGCGGCGACAAAAACAGAAAAGCGTAATAAAAGCTGGAGCCGCTCTTTGCGGTCTTTTCCTGAACGTATTGCTCTGGTGTCATGCGCCCCCCGGCAGTGTGATCTTTGAGGCAGGCTTCATCCATGCTGCCCCCCAAACGATGCGCGCGATGTCGAGACCTCCCAGGCGAGGCCTGCGCCTGAGGCTGTCGAAACGAATGGCTTCGATCTTGTCCAAAATTTGCAGCCCACCCCTGACGACCAATCTCAACTCCATCCCCACACGCCAACCTGCCTGAGCGCTCAGGCTGTGGGGCAAGTCGGCACCTTGGCTCATCACTTCTCTCGTCCATTCCACCAGCGACGCCACCAATTGGCGCATGAGGGGGCTGTCTTGTTGTTGCACGATTTGGTCAAACGCCAACCCGACCCGACCGCACTCTTCGAGCGGAACATAAAAGCGGTTTCGGCGTACATCCAGGGACAGGTCTTGCCAAAAATTGGCCAGTTGCAGCGCAGTGCAAATGGCATCTGACTGGGCCAGCAAGCGTTCATCATCCACCCCATACAGATGCATCAGCAAGCGCCCCACCGGGTTGGCTGAGCGGCGGCAGTAGTCCAGCAGCTCAGCTTTGTCGCGATAGCATGGGTGCACCACATCTTGTTCAAAGGCGCTGAGCAAATCCAGCAGCAGATTCAGCGGCAAGGCGAACTCGCGAAGGGTGATTTTCAGGCGGCCAAACACCTGGGGCCATCTCACCGAAGGGGTCCCCCCCTCTGTGGCCACGGCCAGCAGATCAGCTCGAAAAGCTCGTAAATCGGCCAGGCGTTGCTCCGGGCTCGCTTCACCCTCATCGGCCAAGTCATCGGCTGTGCGAGCGAAAACATAGATCGCGCCAATCGCCGGCCGCAGGTGCGCCGGGCACAAGAGCGAGGCAACCGGAAAGTTTTCGTAATGATCGGTTTCGCAGGAATGAACGGCCATTCGGGTCGCACGGTCTGTGGAGGGCAGACCACGATTGTCGTTCAATCGGCTCACACAGCCTTTGGGAAAAGCTCGTTTGCGCTAACAACTCATATCTCAGGGCCTGCACCACCCTCGCGGCAGCACAGGCCCTTGGCCTACAGATCACGAATCAGATCGGCATTGATACCTGTGGCTTAGACCGATACCTGAACCAAAAAGCGCCGTGACTAGATTGGAAGAAATTTCAGGTAACGATCATCTTTCCAGTTATTAAGGTTCGGGAGTACTTCCCGCGTCTGATTGTCCGACAGCCCCATCCAGCGGCCTAGGGTACCGGCCAGTTGGTCGACTGAAGTCTTGGGCAGAAGTCGACCGTTGCCCACGTCGTCGGGTCCACCTGTTCGCAAGACTTTGGGAGTGCCAGTGATAATTTCGGGTGCAGACCCGAAGAAGCGTTGCCCATTTACCGCCCCCCCCACCACAAAATGCATACTGCCCCACCCGTGGTCAGATCCATCGTCATTTCCCCAGCTCCGACCAAAGTCGGAGGCAGTGAAAGTGGTGACTTGGTGAGCGACGCCAAGGTCTTCTGTCGTTTGATAAAACTTCGAGATGGCATTCGCCACGTCTTCAATCAGTTGCGGGTGCTCATCAAGCAGCCTATTATGCGTGTCAAAACCGGTCATCTGGACAAAAAACACCTGGCGTTTGGCCCCCAGTTGGCTGCTGGCTGCAATGGACCGGGCGACAATGTTGAGCTGGGCTTCTAGCGAGTTTTTAAATCCCCCACCGGTTTGAGCGAAGCGCGGCAACACGGTCGGAACACTTTGTATCGATCCCGAGAAAAACGCCTCTGCGTTAATCGAGTCGCGAACTACTTTGTTATATTCTCTCTGGAATAAGTTGAAGTGTGTGGTGTCCGTGACAAGCTCCCTCAGCAACGCAGAGCACTGATACGAGCCGGCCAGTGGGGTTTTAAGTGCTGCGATCGGGATGGCACCGTCCTTCGACACCCGATAACCGGCGACTTGTTTGCCGGACAGAAATACAGCGTTTCCCGCCGCATTGATGCACGTGAAAGTCGACTGGCTGTTTCGGCTCTGCGCGAAGATGTCTCCCATCCGCCCCCCCCAACCGTAGGGGGCACCCTCCGCCTGGCAAGATTGCCAAAAAGATTGTTGATCGTTGTGGGAGAAAAGCTTGGGTGGTAATTCCACGCTCCGGTTCGTGTAATCTAATTTGCTGGTGGGGCCTATCAAAGTACCAATATTTAGGAGAACAGCGAGTTTTTTTCTGTCGAAAAGGTCTGTCAAAGGTTTGAGGTTGGGTGCGAGCGCATACTGGCGACCACCAGAAAGTTGAAACCCTTTTTCAGGCGAGAGCAAGGTTCCTTCCAAGGCTTCGCGGTTAAATCCTAGTGCAGGCCGTAGTATTTTGTATTTCTGGTGGCTTTCGAGATCATAAGGTACCACCGTGTTGGC
>CANHBY010000151.1 GCA_947458895.1 Burkholderiales bacterium
GCTTGGACCCACCGGTTCCAAAATTTTCGAGCTGCAACTTCAGCCGTTCGCTGAAACTAAGTTTGGTGTAACGGCGCTCGGTTTCACGCGCCAGTTCTTTTTGTAAGGAAAAAACACTTTGAGGACGCGACAAGGGATCCAAGGACATACACCACTCAGTCACTTCGATCAAATTGTCAGAGTAAACGTTCCGCAACCGCGCCAAGCTCAGGGCAAGGCGGTCTTTATCAAGCCGCTGCGGCGCATCATTGGGCGGATAACCTTGCATGCAAGCGTAGATACAAGCCCCAATGGCATAAATGTCAGTCCAAGGCCCCAAACTGCCCTCACGACGATACATTTCAGGTGCAGCAAAACCTGGGGTGTACATCGGCCGAATAAAGTTACCTTCCTTGCTCAACACCTCACGGGCCGCGCCAAAATCGAGCAACACAGCCTTGTTGTCATTGGTGATGAAAATATTGGCGGGTTTGATGTCCAGGTGCAGCATTTTGTGCTGATGAACAATGCGCAAGCCCCGCAAAATTTCGTCGAACAAAGAGCGAATAGACGACTCGCGAAATACCTTTTCACGCTTCATATCGCGCGCGGTCACGATGAAATCTTGGAGGGTATCTCCCTGCAAGTAGTTCATCACCATGTAGACCGTCTCGTTTTCGCGCAGAAAGTTCAGCACCGAGACCACGCTAGGGTGTGAAATTTGGGCCAGTGAACGGCCCTCTTCAAAAAAGCTGCGCAGCCCCAGGTGATAAAGCGGCAACTTTTCGGGCTTGATTCTTGGCCTCAACTCGCCAGGAGACCGCTCAGCCAGGGACGATGGCAAGTACTCCTTGAGTGCAATAAGGCGGCGCTCAGAGTCTTCAGCCAAATAAACCACGCCGAACCCACCGGCCGCAAGTTTCTTAATGATCTGATACCCGCCAACAACGGTGCCAGCTGGCAACGGAGCTGGCTTTGGCTTTGACATAATAGGTGATTTATTGAGCGAAAGTTGCATGGCAGTCTACAGCATGACCGGCTATGCCGGCGCGACAGTCACCCTGTCTACCACACCGCAATCGGGAAGTTCTACCGATGTCTCCCAGCGACCGCAGGCCGCCGGTCGTGTTAACCTTCATGTCGAGCTGCGTTCGGTGAACAGCCGCTTCCTGGATTTGGTTTTCAGGCTGCCTGAAGAGTGGCGAGGGCTGGAGCCAGCACTTCGTGACATCGTGGGCAAGTCCGTGAAGCGAGGAAAGGTCGAGCTGCGCCTGAGCAGCCGCACCGAAACCGATGGTGATTGGCCTCAGCCCACCATGGAACAACTCATCCGCCTGGCCCGGCTCGAAAGCTCTGTACAGGCTTGGCTGCCGAAGGCCCAAGGCTTGTCGGTGCAGGAGGCATTGAATTGGTGCAAGTCAGGGGCCGTTGCCATTCCCCCCGAGGAGGTGGTGATGGGTGCGGTTCGCCAAGCCATCGAGGACTTGGTCAAGTCTCGGGCCAGCGAGGGCAGCAAACTCGTGGCTGTATTGCTCGACAGGCTGGCAAAGCTCCGCGCACTTGCCGATCAAGCCGAGCCACTGGTGCCCGCCGCCGTTGAGCGGCAGCAGCAAAAGTTTCTCTCACGCTGGCACGAAGCACTGGAGCTCAGCGGCGCGGCCCAAACCGTGACGCCCGAGGCCCTTCAGGAGCGCGCGCTCAACGAGGCCGCCTCTTTTGCCATTCGGGTCGACATTGCCGAAGAACTCGCTCGCCTGCGCGCGCACTTTGATGAAGTCACCCGCTTGCTCAAAAAGGGCGGCGAAGTAGGTAAGCGACTGGATTTCCTAATTCAGGAACTCCTGCGCGAGGCCAACACAATGGGCTCCAAGGCGGCCTCGATCGAGCTGACCAATATTTCTGTCGAAATGAAGGTGCTGATCGAGCAGTTGCGCGAACAGGTACAAAACCTGGAGTAGGTGGGTTGATTCAGGAATTGGGCTCAGGCTGTGCTCAGCCTGTCGCCCACCCGAATAGCGAGGCGCCCTGCCTCGCCCCCTCGAAACTCCATCACTGAGTGAACCCTAGATGCCGCCGCAAATCGCAACGGCTTCAAATTGGCGGCAACCTTTCGCACGATGCCGTCGCGGTCCAGAAAGACGACGTCAATGGGATAAGCCATGCCAATGGTGTGAACTGAAGCGCAAGGTCGTAACCACAAAGCCATGGTGGCAGGTAGGTCTCGATCAAACAGCAGGCCAGCCGCACGCTCTGCCCACGAAAACGCACACCGGATGTTGACCGGCACAGCGACGCCATTGATTTGGAGTTGCATGATCGAACTCACAGGCCTGAGGAAAGAAACTTCACCACGATCGGAAAGCCGATCACGACAAAGGTGCAAGGGAAGATGAACATCACCAAGGGTCCGAGCATCTTGACGGGTGCTTCCATGGCCATTTTCTCAGCGCGCTGGAAACGTTCGCTTCGGCGCTGGTCTGACTGGGCTCGCAAAATGGGGCCAAGGCTTGAGCCGGTGAGCTCCCCCTGAACCATTGCACTGACCAGGCTGGAGACAGGTGCGGTTTCGATCCGGCAAGCCAACTCACGCAATGCTTCGGCCCTGGGGCGGCCGGCGCGAACGTCTCGCATGACACGGTTCATCTCGTAGGTCAGGGGGCCAGGCCGGGTTTTATCAACTGCTTTTTGAATCGCCCCCGCAAGATTGAGCCCAGACTCGACGCCCAGCGTGACCACATCCAGGAAAAACGGTAGCGCCTTGAGGATGTGGAGCTGGCGGCGTTTAATGCTTTCCCTCAACCACAGGTCTGGATACATGAAGCCAGCGCATGCACCCAGCACAAGGCAGACCACAGTTGAGAAGTTCAAGATACCGCCCACACCCCAGAATAGCGGCGCTCCCAAGCCTGTGTAAATGCACTTGGCGCTGAAGAACTGTTGCGGCGTCAACGCGTAATCCACACCACCCTTGGACAGGCGAGCCGCAATCTGATCTGCACGCGCAGGTACCAGAAGCAGATCGCTCAGGCTGCCCAACAAGAGAATGATCGGCCACAGCAGCTTGAAGAGGTTTGGCGGCTCGTCTCGGTAGGTCTTGTCATCCTGGGCTTGGGCGTCGGAAAAAAGAGCCCAGAGTGCGTAGACAAACAGGGCCACAGAAAGGCCACCGACAAGCATGGACATGAGAATTGTCATATGTCGATCGTGACGATTTTGCGAATAAAGAAGCCACCTAGCAACAGGAAGACCAATATGATCCCCATCACGGCCCAACCATAGACAGTGGTGAACAGGGGGCTCATGGCCTCAGGGTCCATGGTGTAGAGCACGGCGCCCAAGGCCAGGGGCAGCAGACCCACCACCCAGCCCTGCATCTTGCCCTGGGCTGTGAGCGCGTTGATCTTGCCCTCCATGGAGGCCTTGGTTCTCAGGGTTTGGGAGAGCCGTTCCAAAATCTCAGCCAGGTTTCCTCCCACCTCTTTGGCGATGACCATGGCCGATACGAACAAATCCATGTCCTCCATGTTGAGCCGTTTGCCCAGACCCTCGAGAGCGTCCTCCAGGGCCATGCCCAGGCGTTGAGCGCGCAGCACCATCGAGAACTCTTGCGAGATGGGTGCTGGTGACTCATTGACCAACAGAGTCAGACCCATCTGCAAGCTCGACCCTGCCCGAAGCGCTGAGGCAAGCATGGCCAAGGCGTCGGGCATCTGCTCGTTGATTCGCTGGAGACGTCGGGCCTTCAACCCTGCATAGGCTATGCGCGGCATTGCCGCGGTGAGCAGCGCAACCAGCAAGGCCAGAGGCCAAGCACCCGTCAGGAACCACACGAAGGAGGGCAACAGCAGCAGCAGCGCCAGGTTGAGCCTGATGATGGCGGCAGGATCGATGAAGAGAAACAGGTCCTCCATCGACACGCGAGCGTTTTCGGTGAACTGATTTTTGAATTCAAGATAGAAGGCCCGGATCACATACAAGGCGATCAGCACGGCTACCGCGATAAAAACTTGTGCCAAGTGCACCACCATGATCAGGCCACCCGCCTCATGGAGAGCTCTGTTTGAGCGGGATTGAAAATGCTCATGTCCAGGGCCACACCGCGTGCAGACAGCTTTTCGTAAAACTCGGGTACACAGCCGCAGCCCGTGAAATGCCCCTTGGTTTTGCCGTCTGGCTTGAAGCCCTCTTGAACGTAGGAAAAGATTTCCTGCAACTGAATCTTGCCGCTCTCAATTCCAGTGACTTCAACAATGCTGGTGATTTTGCGAGCACCGCACATGAGTCGCGACTGCTGAACGATCACATCAACTGCCGAAGAAACCTGCTCGCGAATGGCGGTGACGGGCAAGTCCATGCCAGCCATCAAAACCATCACCTCCAGCCGGGAAAGCATGTCACGCGGGGTGTTGGCGTGGGCGGTGGTCAGGGAGCCATCGTGGCCAGTGTTCATCGCCTGCAACATATCGAGTGCCTCGCCGCCACGGCATTCCCCCACAACGATGCGGTCAGGGCGCATCCGCAGCGCGTTTTTGACCAGTTCGCGAATCGTGATTTGCCCTTTGCCCTCCAGGTTGGCGGGGCGAGACTCCATCGCCACCAGATTGGGGTGATGCAATTGCAGCTCGGCTGCGTCTTCGATGGTGACGATGCGGTCGGTCTGGGGAATGAAATTGCTCAGAATGTTGAGCAGCGTAGTTTTGCCTGAGCCGGTGCCGCCTGAGATGATGATGTTCTTGTGCTGCTCAACGCAAACACGCAAAAAATTGATCATTTCGGGGCTGGCGGAATCAAACTTTAAAAGGTCCTCGGCGCCGAGCTTTCTTTTAGAGAACTTCCGAATGGTCAGTGAGGGACCTTTGAGAGCCAGGGGCGGAATGATCGCGTTGACGCGCGAGCCGTCCTTCAGGCGGGCATCAACCATGGGCGAGCTTTCATCAATGCGCCGGCCAATAGGGGCCACGATGCGCTCGATGATGCCAAGCACCGTTTGATCGCTCGTGAAAGCCATGGGCAGGCGCTGCAATTTGCCTGAGCGCTCCACAAAA
>CANHBY010000152.1 GCA_947458895.1 Burkholderiales bacterium
AAGCAACGACGCCATCGGGTTTGAGGGCAAGCGAGCAAGCGGCATTTGAGCCTTGACACGACACTAGCCTCAAATTGTGCAGCGATTGCGAGCGTTTGGGCTGCCGCCAACCGTCAAGAAACCACACCCTGTTCAGTTACCACCACCATCAGGGCCTGATCGTGGGGTTGAGGCGCCAAATCTTCGTCGGTAATTTCACAAAATGACCAGGCCACACCCACCGCTGTTACATGGGGATGGGCCGCCATCCAGCGGTCAAAGTACCCTGCCCCGAAGCCCAGCCGGTGGCCGGTGCGGGTGAAGCCTACGCAGGGCACAAGTACCACATCAGGCACGATGGGGCTTGCATCCACGCTCGGGATGCCGCATTCATCGCGCACGGTGGTTGGGGCTCCATCCCACACGCGGTAGTGCATTTGCAAAGGAGCTCGCTGGGCGAAAGGCAGGGCTAGTGTCGTGTCAGGGCTCAAATGTCGTTTGAGGGCCAGCAAGCTCGCATTGAATTCGCCGCGGATCGGCCAGTACAGGCCGAGACACTGCGTCTCCAATTGTTGCAAAACAGACTCCAAAGAAGCAAGCAAAGCCGCCTCAGACGTCGCAAAATGGGGGGCACATGCGAACACTTCTCGCCGGGCCAGTAACTCCAGTCGGAGTTGGGCACGGCGTTGTGCAATCAAGGTGGTGTCAGTGGCCAAGAAATCGAGCGACAAGCAATATGAACATGAGACAAGCAATAGACCTCATCGGGGCGAAACCTCCTCGCACCCATTCGAAGCCCTCGGGGTCGTCAGTATATGGGGCCGCATGGAAGAGCCTGCTGGTGGGCCTGTGTGCCTGGGCGGCCATCACCGGTGAATCGCTGGCTGCTCCACCTGCGGCGGCCAACACAGATCAACTGATTCTGGACGCCCGTGAGGCCTTCAGAACCCGTGACCGCAACCGTTTGGCTGCCATTCGCACAACCGCACAGGCCGGGAAGAACCCCTTGCTACAGTGGGTCGAATACTGGGACCTGAACACCCGCATCACCGAGCTGCGCCAAGCCGAGGTCGACGAGTTTTACAAACGCTGGAAGGGCACCTATGTGGAAGACAGGTTCCGCAATGACTGGCTGCTCGAGCTAGGCCGGCGCCAGGATTGGGAGACCTTCGCGGCCGACTTCCCTCGCTTTCGCATGAATGATGACCGAGAGGTCACCTGCTACTCGATGCTGGTTCGGCAACAAAGAGGCGAGAGCGTTCATGATGCCGCGCTGGATGCCTGGCTTGCTCAACCAGACGGCGACAACGGATGTCTGACGATGGCATCCAGTTTCTTCGATGCCAAATATTTCACAGAAGCAGACATCTGGCTCAAGGCGCGCTACGCCATGCATGCCGGCAAACCCAAAGCCGCTCGTCAGGCCGTGGCGCTGCTGGGTGAAGCCGAGGCCAAGAGCATGTCTGAGTTGCTGGACAAGCCAACGCGTTTCCTGACGCGCAAAGTGGTCGTCCTCAACCGAACTCAGTCCGAGCTGGTCACATTGGCCTTGCTGCGCGCAGCAAACAACGACACCACGTTTGCAGCCTCCGAATTGACGGATCGTTGGGAGCACAAGTTGCCCAAAGACTTGTCAGCCTGGGCCTGGGCAGGCGTTGGACGGCAGGCAGGCGTAGGTTTGCAACCTGAGGCACACGCTTATTTTCAGCGTGCCGAGTCGCTGATTACCACCCGCAACAAAGCAGGTGCCATTGTCAAAGACATCAACCTCCCAGATGAAACTCTGGCCTGGAAGGTGCGCGCTGCACTCAGAGCGCCCAAGGGCCCACGTTGGGACCAAGTTCAGGAAGCCATTGCGGCGATGAGCAGCACGCAGCAAATGGACTCGGCCTGGGTCTACTGGAAGGCGCGCTCCCTGCAGGGCCTGAGTGAGGGCCGTACCGATGTGCAAGCCAGCGCAATGCAGACACAGGCTCTGGAGATCCTCCAAAGCATTGCGGGGCAGTTGAATTTTTACGGCAAGCTGGCGTCGGAAGACTTAGGTCGTCCTGTACCCATTCCGCCAAAGCCCTTGCCACCGACCGCAGAGGAGCGGGCCAACACTGTTCGCAACCCAGGGCTCGATAGGGCCCTGAGCCTCATCGGCATGGGCCTTCGCAGTGAAGGAGAGCGTGAATGGAACTTCACCCTGCGCGGCATGAACGACCGGCAGCTCTTGGCTGCGGCCCAATGGGCCTGTGACATGGAGGTCTGGAAAACCTGTATCAACACCAGCGAACGCACCAAGGCAGAGATCGACCTGAACCAGCGCTTTCCGATGCCTTTCCGCAAAGAGGTCACCGCCCAAGCCCTGGAAACCGGCATAGACCCTGCCTATGTGTACGGGCTGATTCGTCAAGAGTCTCGCTTCATCATGGATGCCCGCTCTCACGTGGGTGCTTCAGGACTGATGCAACTAATGCCATCCACGGCCCGCTGGATGGCCAAGAAAATCGGCATGTCTTACTCTGCAGAAATGATTGCCGACCGCAATGTCAACCTCAAGCTAGGTAGCAGCTACCTCAAACTGGTAATGGACGATTTGGGAGGCTCGCAAGCCATGGCCGCTGCTGCCTACAACGCAGGGCCTTCGCGCCCAAGGCGTTGGCGCGAAGGCCCAACCCTGGAGGTGGCGGCCTGGGCCGAGAGCATTCCGTTCAACGAGACGCGCGACTATGTCAAGAAGGTGCTCTCGAATGCCACCTACTACGCTGCGCTGTTGGGCAACGAGAGGCCTTCGCTGAAAAGCCGGCTGGGTAAACTGATTGGGCCCCGTGACCCCAGAAGTCCAAACCCTAATGCCGACCTGCCCTGATCCCGTCTTGTTCTGTCTTGTCTTTTGACTTACTCAGCCAACCCATGAAAAAAAACATTCTGGTTCTTGGAGGCACCGGCTTCCTCGGGCGCAGCGTCTGTGAAGCCCTGGTCAGAAGGTCTGGCGGCGGCGAAGGCCGCATCATCGTGCCGAGCCGACATCCACAGCGCGCCAAACACCTGCGTACCCTGCCCACGCTGGAAGTCGTGCAGGCCAATGTCCATGATGACACCTGCCTGAGCCGCCTGATCGGTGAGTCTGATGCAGTCATCAACCTGGTCGCCATCTTGCACGGCCAACAGGCTGACTTTGAGAAGGCCCATGTGGCCCTGCCCTTGCGGCTGGCGCGCATTTGCGAAAGCGCTGGCGTGGAGCGGCTGATTCATGTGAGCGCGCTGGGGGTCACCGACTCACCCGATGCCGCGCCGTCTAATTACCTGCGCACCAAAGGCCGAGGAGAAGCCGCGTTGCGCTGCACGGCAGGCCTTGAACTGACGATCCTTCGGCCCTCAGTGATTTTCGGCGAGCATGATCGTTTCATTAATTTGTTCGCCAAACTTCAGCGCATCGTCCCAGTCATGGCTTTGGCGGGGTGCAACGCGAAGTTTCAACCCGTATGGGTGGAGGATGTCGCTCAAGCCATCGTGCACAGCCTCGATCACCCCGAGACCATCGGCCAAACCCTCGAGTGCGTTGGCCCCCAAGTCATGACCCTGGGCGAGATCGTGAACTCAGCGGGTGTGTGGTCTCATCACCCCCGCCCCATCTTGCCACTGCCCAACTGGGTGGGCTACCTGGAAGCCTTGGGGATGGAGCTTCTGCCCGGTGAGCCGCTTATGTCTCGCGACAACCTGGCCAGCATGAGCACCCCCAATGTCGCCACGGGCCGCTTGCCTGGGTTGGCGCAGTGGGGAATACACCCCACGGCCATGAGCAGCATCATGCGTCCTTTTTTAGGACGCAATCAGGGGTCAGCTCGCTTGGATGCTTGGCGCAAGCATTGAGCACTCAGCCTCACAGGCCATCTCAACGGCCAAGCCCTCCGTTTGAGGGCAGGCCACACGATTAACGCTCCGGGTGCAGTGGTCTGCCTTGCGGGGGTGGGATGACCTCTTGCTGATGGCCACCAGCAGGGGGAGCTTGAGAACGACCACGGGGCCACAGGGCCACAAGCTCCGCCCCAACACCTTAGGAAAGGCGATGCCGAACCCAGTCGGCCACAGAGGCCAAGGCTTGGGGTAGCTGGCTTGGCTCGGTGCCCCCCGCCATGGCCATGTCGGGCTTGCCGCCGCCCTTGCCACCCACCTGCTGAGCCACAAAGTTGACCAGCTCGCCAGCCTTGACTTGGCCCATGCGGTCTGCGGTGACACCTACAGCCAATTGAACCTTGCCGCCCTCCACGGCCGCCAGCACGATCACGGCGGTTTTGAGTTTGTTTTTTAACTGGTCCAGGGTGTCGCGCAGGGCTTTGGCGTCTACTCCGTCGAGCTGGGCAGCCAGCACCTTCACGCCCAGCACATCCACAGCCTTGGTGGCGAGGGTGTCGCCCTGAGAGGAAGCCATGCGGGCCTTGAGGGTGTCGCACTCTTTTTCGAGCGCGCGAACCTGGTCCAACACCTGGGCCAAGCGCTGGTTGAGCTCGGCAGGGGTGGCACGCAAACTGCCAGCCGCCTGCAGCAAGGTCGCTTCGAGCTGCTGCAAATAGGCCAGCGCGTTGTCGCCGGTGACGGCCTCGACGCGGCGCACACCCGCGGCCACACCACTTTCAGCGACGATTTTGAACAAGCCAATGTCGCCGGCGCGCTGGACGTGGGTACCCCCACAGAGCTCTCGGCTGGAGCCGATGTCGAGCACGCGCACTTCATCGCCGTATTTTTCGCCGAAGAGCATCATGGCGCCCACCTTTTGGGCCTCTTCGATCGGCATGACTCGGGCTTGTGTGGCCACGTTGGCCAGAATTTCGGCGTTCACCAGCGCCTCGACATGGGCCTTTTGCTCGGCGGTCATGGGGGCGTTGTGGGCAAAGTCGAAGCGGGTGCGATCGGGTGTCACCAGCGAGCCTTTTTGCTGCACATGTGAACCCAGCACTTCACGCAGGGCCTTGTGCATCAAGTGGGTGGCGCTGTGGTTGCGCACCGTGCGGGCGCGGTGCT
>CANHBY010000153.1 GCA_947458895.1 Burkholderiales bacterium
GCCTTTTGAAGAACAACCCCTCGGGAACGTGGGCATTGGGGCGCAGCGCGGCGTTGCACGTCTCGCCAAGGCGAATAGCCTTGGCAGCGCCGCGCGCCTTGCCCTGCGCCCCAATGACCGCGTTCGCACTGGCATCTTTAGTGTTAACAGGCCCTAACTCTCATGGATCGGCCCTCACCCTGCCCGCAGGGCGAGGATGGGAGCACCCGAGGCCTGTCAATCGGCAGCACCCAGGCGAGTCAGTTGGGCGACTAACCGGTCTCGGCTCGCAGCGAAATCGATGATGCGTTGCTTCTCTTGGGCTACAACGGCCTCAGGAGCGCGCGCCACAAAACCTTCGTTCGACAGCTTGGCCTGGGCCTTGGCGATTTCGGTGTCGAGCCGCAGTTTTTCTTTGCGCAAACGCTCCAGTTCGGCCGCCACGTCGATCTCGACTCGCAGGGCCAAGCGAGTGTCGCCTTGAACGGCCACTGCGGAGTCTCCGGCCACTTTGGCGAACTCGGCTTCGTCGGTCAGCACCTGCACTTCAGACAGCTTGCACAGGGCCTGTAGAAAGCTTGAGGCAGAGACCACGAAGTCGTTATCGCCCAAAGCTAGCAGGGGCACCGACTTGCCGGGGGAAAGATTCATCTCACCACGCACCTGGCGGCACGCGCTCACCAGGCCCTTGAGCTTGACCATCCAGGCTTCGGCTTGCACATCAATGCGCTCAGGCTGGGCCTGGGGATAGGGCGCCAGCACGAGGCTATCGGGCGAGCCAGCAACCTTCTTGCCAGCAACGGGCGCCACACGTTCCCACAGCTCGGCGGTGATGAAGGGGGTGATGGGGTGCAACAGCCGCAGTACCGTCTCGAGCACCCGAATCAGGGTGAACCGTGTGGCACGCTGAGCCTGGGCGTCACCGCGGCGCAGCTGCACCTTGGCCATCTC
This sequence comes from Burkholderiales bacterium, assembly GCA_947458895.1. GTDB lineage: Bacteria > Pseudomonadota > Gammaproteobacteria > Burkholderiales > Burkholderiaceae_C > CANHBY01. The sequence goes on from CANHBY010000153.1 coordinate 931, forward strand.
GATGTACCAGTCGCAGTACTCGTCCCACACAAATCGGTAGATCGATTGAGCCACGTTGTCCAGGCGGTAGTCGGCAAAGCCTTTCTCGACTGCGGCTTCAACCCGCTGCAGCTCGCTGATGACCCAGCGATCTGCCGGGCTGAGGGACAGGTCTTGCCTTGCCACATTCACGCCGCAATCATGTCCTTCGCAGTTCATCAAGACAAACTTGGTCGCGTTCCAGAGCTTGTTGCAAAAATTGCGATAGCCCTCACAGCGCTTGGTGTCAAAATTGATGTTGCGACCCAGGCTGGCCAGCGATGCAAAGGTGAAACGCAAAGCATCAGCACCAAAGCTCGGAATGCCCCCAGGGAATTCCTTTTCGGTCTCTTTGCGTACTCGGGGTGCGGTTTCGGGCTTGCGCAGCCCCACAACGCGCTTGTCGAGCAGGGAGGGCAGGTCGATGCCATCGATCAGGTCGACAGGGTCGAGCACATTGCCCTCAGATTTGCTCATTTTTTTGCCCTGAGCATCACGCACCAAGCCATGGATGTACACATGCCGGAACGGTACTTTGCCGGTGAAGTGCGTTGTCATCATGATCATTCGGGCGACCCAAAAGAAAATGATGTCGAAGCCAGTGACCAGCACGCTAGAGGGCAAGAACAAATCCAGCTCAGGGTTAGCCTGCGGCCAGCCCAGGCTGGAGAATGGCACCAGAGCTGACGAGTACCAAGTGTCAAGCACATCTTCATCGCGGGTCAGTGGGCCGCTGTAGCCGGCTGCATCAGCCTTGGCTCGGGCCTGGGCCTCGTCACGCCCCACAAAAATTTCACCCTGGCTGCCATACCAAGCAGGGATCTGATGGCCCCACCACAGCTGCCTTGAGATACACCAGTCCTGGATGTTGTTCATCCACTGGTTGTAGGTGTTGACCCATTGCTCGGGGAAAAACTTGATCTCGCCTTTTTCCACCACCTCGATGGCCTTGGCTGCGATGCTTTGGCCATCGGCGCCCGGCTTGGTCATGGCGACGAACCATTGGTCGGTGAGCATGGGCTCCACAATCTGCCCGGTACGAGCGCAGCGCGGCACCATCAACCGGTGCTTTTTAACCTCGGCCAGCAAACCCTGTGCCTGCAGATCGTTCACCACACGCTTGCGGGCTTCGAAGCGATCCAGCCTCTGATAAACCGCGGGTGCGTTTTCGTTGATCTTGGCGTCCAGCGTGAGCACTGAAATGATCGGCAGACCGTGTCTTTGGCCCACGGCGTAGTCGTTGGTGTCGTGAGCTGGCGTGACCTTGACGACACCGGTTCCAAAAGTGCGGTCTACATAGGCATCGGCAATAACAGGGATGGTGCGGTCACAGAGCGGCAAACGCACCTGACGCCCCACCAGGTGGCGGTAGCGCTCATCCTCAGGGTGCACCATCACGGCCACATCGCCCAGAAGGGTTTCGGGTCGCGTGGTAGCCACCACCAGCTCACCGGTGCCGTCTTCAAGAGAATAGCGGATGTGCCACAGCGAGCCTTCCTCTTCCTCACTTTCAACCTCCAGATCAGAGACTGCTGACTTGAGGACAGGGTCCCAATTCACAAGCCGCTTGCCGCGGTAGATCAGGCCCTCTTCATACAGGCGAACGAAGGTCTCTGTCACCACGCTGGAGAGCTTGTCATCCATGGTGAAGTATTCGTGGGGCCAGCTCACCGAGGCGCCCATACGGCGCATTTGGCGGGTGATGGTGGAGCCGGATTGGGCCTTCCAGTCCCAAACACGCGAGACAAAATTTGGGCGCCCCAAATCATGGCGGCTGAGGCCCTGCTCCTGCAGCTGGCGCTCCACGACGATTTGAGTCGCGATACCCGCATGGTCCGTGCCCGGCACCCACAGGGTGTTGCTGCCCCGCATGCGGTGGTAGCGGGTCAGGGAGTCCATGATGGTCTGGTTGAATGCGTGCCCCATGTGCAGCGTGCCTGTCACGTTCGGGGGGGGCAGCTGGATTGCGAACGAGGGCTTGGAAGCATCCAGCGTGGGCTGATACACGCCACTTTGCTCCCAGAGCGGGCCCCATTGGGCCTCAATGGCGGCAGGTTCAAAAGATGAGGCAAGTTCTGTCATGAGAAAACGGGTCACAAAAGGGTAGGCCGGCGCCACGATACTTGGCGTGATCGAGGGATTGTAGGGGGCTCAGATTTGCGCAGATGCGATCAGAATGGCGCGCACGAACGAGTCAAATGCCATACCGATCAACTCCCGTTCGGGGTTTTTGGACACTGTTCGCTGTTCTGTGCTCGCTGCGTGAAATGGCTGACACCCCCACTGGGTTTTTTGAGCGACTCCGACCTTTCGCAATGGCCGCTAAACTAACGCAAGGAGTTGGATGCCTTGGGGCAATGGAACCATTTAAACCGGGTGCTCACCCTGCCGGCCAAAAACTTCGATGTGGTAGCGCAACGACATCCTCGTTGGGTAGCTCGGCGACGAAACGGGTCTCACGTCGTGGCTTACCATCAGGCCAACGAAGCATATTCCGTTCACCTCTCAACCTAACTTTTGATCTCCAGTCAGGCGGTGGGTCGCTGGGCTGAACCCGCCTACTACCGGTGGATTGTGTCTCGAAGAGCAGCCGATTTGCTCGAAGCGCAAGAGGCTATCGATGTCCTCTTGCAACGGTCTCAACCATCGTTTCCAGTGACCACTCTGGGCATCTAGAAGAATCCCTCCCGCCCCCCCGAGGCTGATTCCCCTGAAGGAGTTTATTTTCAGGCCTAGGTAACATCCCTAATTCAGAATAAAATTCTCGGATAGGCCGTCAGGAATGCGAGTTTTCCTTCGGCCTTCATTATGTGTTGCCCCAAGTCGGGGCGCATGAGTGTCGCGTTTGCGACCGCATTGACTCAACATTCTATTTTTGAAGGATAACCATGAAATTGTCACTCCTGTTGGCCTCCCTCGCAGTTGCCCTCGCCGCCTGCGGCAAAAAGCCTGAAGCAGCTCCCGCAGCGCCTACCGCTCCCGCCGTTGTTCAAGCCCCTGCTCCCGTGGCTGCTCCAGCCGCTGATGCAGCGCCTTCTGCGGCCCCGGCCGACGCTGCTGCTGCCGCCACTGCTGCTACTGCTACTGCTGCTAGTGCCGCCAACGCTGCTGTCGACGCTGCCGCCACCGCCACTGCTGCCGCCGCATCGGCCGCTACCGCTGCAACTGAGGCTATTCCTGCTGCCTCGAAGTAATCAGGCTGCCTGCAGTACCAACAAAGCCGCCTCAGGGCGGCTTTGTTTTTGACAGGTGCCTATCGCGAAAGTAGTCTCAAACGGCGTAACCGTTTTTGACCCGAATGTAGTGCTCCGCCGAATAGCGCAAGAAGGCTAACTCGGCCTCGGTCAGGGCTCGCACCGCAACGGCCGGGCGCCCCATGTAAAGCATGCCACTGAGCAAACGCTTGCCCGGGGCAACGAGGCTTCCTGCGCCGAGCATCACTCGATCCTCGACCACCACATCGTCCATCACGATGCTGCCCATGCCAATCAGGCATTCGTCGCCAATTTGGCAACCGTGCAAGATGACGCTGTGCCCTACCGTGACATAGCTTCCAATCGTGAGCGCAGCGCCCAGTGGTTTGGCAGGCGTTTTGTGGGACACATGACACATGGTGAGGTCTTGCACATTGGTCCCTGCGCCGATCCGGATGTGGTTCACATCCCCCCTCACCACGGCGTTGCACCAGACAGACGCATCAGGCCCCAAGGACACATCGCCGATCACTTGGGCACTGGGGTGAACCCAAGCACCCAGGGCGATCTCGGGGGTCAGATCTTTATATGAAGTCATGGCCATGTTGTTCAACCTAAAAACCGCAGTTGGACGCGCCCGAGTGGACGGCGCTGCGGTGTGCTGGCAAGGCGGAGTAACGCCGCCAGCGCGCCGCAGCGCTGCCCAATCGGGTGCGTAGCGCTTTCACCCAAAAGGTGATGGGGTTCGTGTGCGAAATTCTGAGCGTTCATCAGGTTCTGCCAGCGGAAGTAAGCGGTCAACTGCAATGGGATGGACGCCCCCACCC
>CANHBY010000154.1 GCA_947458895.1 Burkholderiales bacterium
CCAGGGGAAAAGGAACGCAATCTCAAGATCAAAAAGAATGAACAAAATGGCTACCAAATAGTAGCGCACATCGAATTTCATTCGGGCGTCTTCGAAGGCTTCGAAGCCGCACTCATAGGGGGAATTTTTGGCCGCATCAGGACGACGCGGGCCCATTACAAAACCGATCACTTGGGGAGCCACACCGACCGCCACACCAACCAGAATGAACAGAATAATGGGCAAGTATTCGGTGAGGTTCATGGTGATTCACTCGGCTTTCGGGGATCGATTCGGGCAGGCGCTGAATGCTGAGCGCCTTCGAACAATTTGCATTTGGTGCCGACGGCGAGACTCGAACTCGCACAGCTTTCGCCACTACCCCCTCAAGATAGCGTGTCTACCAATTTCACCACGTCGGCTCGGGAAAGATAACCCTGAAAAATAGTTCGAAACAGCAGAGGACTAGTGTTCCGAACAGCCAGCTATTCTACCCTCAAACCCAGGCTAAACCCTTCCTTTTTGAACAGCAAAACCACACCGTGTTCAATTTACTTGGCGCTGGAGGGCGCCTCTGTCGCCGGGACGGCCGATTCAGCTTGAGCGGGAGCAGGAACCGCCGAAGCAGCTTGAGCGGGGGCAGGGACAGCCGGAGCAGCAGGGGCTGAAGCTGAGCTCGGAATGAGGTCGGCTGCGGTGGCAGTGGCAGGACGATCCAAAACACCTGTTGATTCACGTGGCTTGCCGCTGTGCGCAGCGAAAGCCAAGAACAAGGTGCACGCGAAAAAAATAGTGGCGGAGATGGCCGTTGATCGGGACAAAAAGTTGGCACTACCGGTGGCACCAAACAAGCTGCCTGACGAGCCGCTGCCAAACGAGGCGCCCATGTCTGCGCCCTTGCCATGCTGAACCAGCACCAAGCCCACGATGACCAAGCCAGCCAGGATCTGAATAACCATCACTAAATTCGTCAACATTTTTAAGTCACTCCAGAGATCAGATAGTTGAAATCAAAATTTGGGCTCACTGAGCCGCACGTGCAATGGCAAGGAAATCTGCAGCCTTCAGGGCAGCGCCACCAATCAGCCCACCATTGATGTCGGGCTGCGCCAGCAAAGCAGCCGCGTTGTCGGGCTTCATGCTGCCGCCATATAGAAGATGCATTGAGGCCGCCGCGGCAGTGGCTGCAGCGAGTTGGGTCCTCAAGAGGGCATGCACTTCTTGCGCCTGCTCAGGCGTGGCTGTAAGGCCTGTGCCAATGGCCCACACGGGCTCGTAGGCCACGATGATTTGCGACACACAATGGCCCAGGGTGTGTATGACCACGGACAACTGGCGCATGACGACAGCATGGGTTTGGCCCGCCTCGCGCTCAGACAAGGTTTCTCCGACGCACACAATGGGGATGAGCCCATGGGCCAGCGCGATCTTGGCTTTGTCTGCGACCAATTGATCGGTTTCGCCGTGCATGGTGCGACGCTCGGAGTGGCCCGTGATGACGTACCGGCAGCCGAACTCTTTGAGCATGACGGCCGCGGTTTCACCGGTGTAGGCGCCTGGCTCGTGAGCCGAGCAATCTTGCGCGCCCCAGGCCACATCACTGCCGAGCAAGGCTGCAGCTACATCACCCAGAAATAAGGTGGGGGGACACACAGCCAAATCACAAGCCAAGCCGCGAGCTTCACGCAGAGCAGCCAACAGGGTGCTGTTGGCTTCGCGGCTTGCGTTCATTTTCCAGTTACCCACCAGAAGGGGTCTAAGCATCTCAAAAGCTCCTATCGATGTTCTAAGAATTCGGGCATTTGCATCACCAGCAAAGCACCAGCTTGCCAATGTGCTGGTTGGACTCCATCAGGGCGTGAGCCTGCACGGCCCGGTCAGATGAGAAGGTCTGGTGCACAACGGGCTTGACCAGACCTGCCTCAATCCAGGGCCACACAGTTCGCCTGAGCGCGCGAGCAATCGCTGCTTTGAATGACACATTCCGGGCCCGCAAAGTGGAGCCCGTGAGGGTGAGGCGCCGCCTTAACACTGCTGCTGCATCAAGACTGGCGCGAGCGCCGCCCTGCACGGCGATGACGACCAGACGGCCATCATCGGCCAAGCAGCGTAAGCCTCTGTCGATGTAGTCGCCCGCAACCATATCGAGAATGACGTTGACGCCCTGCCCCGTACTCAGGCTGGCCACCTCGGAAACAAAATCTTGGGTGCGATAGTTGATGGCGTGATCAGCCCCCAACGCCATACAAGCCTGAGCCTTTTCCTCACTGCCTACTGTGACAATGACCCGTGCACCCCAAGCCTTGGCCATTTGAATGGCCATGACGCCAATACCACTGCCGCCACCGTGGATCAGGATGCTCTCACCGGGCTGCAAGGCAGCACGATCGAACACGTTAGACCACACGGTGAAACAGGTCTCGGGCAGGCTGGCTGCTTGCACCAGGCTGAGACCTTGGGGCACCGGCAAGCATTGGCCCACCGGCGCCACACAGTACTCAGCATAGCCACCGCCTGTGAGAAGCGCACACACAGAGTCGCCAACACGAAGACCCGCTAGAGCCATGGCCGCGCCATCACCTGCCTCGATCACCCCCGCCACTTCAAGGCCAGGGATGTCTGAGGCACCCGCGGGAGGGGCGTAGTGCCCTTTGCGCTGCAAGACATCAGGGCGGTTGATGCCACTGGCGCTGACCTTGATGAGGACTTCGCCAGCGGCAGGCTCAGGCAGTTCTCGCCGAGCGAGGCGCAAGACCTCGGGCGCCCCAAATGAGCTGATTTCGACGACGTTCATCTGCATGTTTAAGCTCGGCCCATGCCCCGCCTTAGGGGGCAGCGCATGGGCTGATGTCGAGGCGCCTAAACCTGCTCAGACTTGTTCAACAGGCTGCTGGGGAGCGGCTTCGCGCTCAATCAGGGCCTTCATGGACAGCTTGACGCGGCCCTTTTCGTCGGTCTCTAGAACCTTGACCTTGACGATCTGGCCTTCCTTCAGGAAGTCGGTCACCTTCTCGACACGCTGGTGGGCGATTTGGCTGATGTGAAGCAGACCATCTTTGCCCGGCAGCAGATTGATCAGGGCACCAAAATCGAGAATCTTGGTGACAGGGCCTTCATAGACCTTGCCGATTTCGACTTCAGCCGTGATCTCTTCGATGCGGCGCTTGGCTTCGGCGGCTTTGTCAGAATCGTTCGAGGCGATGGTGATGGTGCCGTCTTCTTCGATGTTGATCTGGGTGCCGGTTTCTTCGGTCAACGCGCGAATGACTGCACCGCCCTTGCCGATCACGTCACGGATCTTTTCGGGGTTGATCTTCATCGTGAAGAGACGGGGAGCGTAGGCTGACACTTCAGCCTTGGCTTCGCCCATGGCTTCCACCATTTTGCCCAGGATGTGGATGCGAGCCTCTTTGGCTTGAGCCAGTGCGACCTGCATGATTTCCTTGGTGATGCCTTGGATCTTGATGTCCATTTGCAATGCGGTCACGCCGGCGCTGGTGCCAGCCACCTTGAAGTCCATGTCGCCGAGGTGATCTTCGTCACCGAGAATGTCAGTCAGCACGGCGAAGCGATTGCCGTCTTTGATGAGGCCCATGGCGATACCGGCCACGTGGGCCTTGAGGGGCACACCAGCGTCCATCAGTGCCAGGCAGCCACCGCAAACGGAGGCCATGGAGGAGGAGCCGTTGGACTCGGTGATTTCGGAAACCACACGCATGCTGTAGGGGAACTCGGTGCGATCAGGCAACACGGCGACGAGCGCGCGCTTGGCCAAGCGACCATGACCCACCTCGCGGCGCTTGGGCGTGCCGACACGACCGGTTTCGCCGGTGGCGAACGGAGGCATGTTGTAGTGGAGCATGAAGCTTTCAGAGAACTCGCCAGCCAAGGCGTCGATCTTCTGGGAATCACGCTCGGTGCCAAGGGTGGCGGCGACCAGTGCCTGCGTTTCACCGCGGGTGAACAGCGATGAGCCGTGAACACGTGGCAACACGCTGTTGCGAATTTCGATGGCGCGAACGGTGCGTGTGTCGCGGCCGTCGATACGGGGCTCGCCGGCAAGAATCTGGCTGCGCACGATTTTGGCTTCGAGATCGAACAACTGGGATTCCACCTTGACCTCATCAAACGCTGCACCATCGGCCTGCAAAGCGGCCTTGGTGGCGGCGTAAGCCTCGCGGGTCGCCTGGGTGCGAGCTTGCTTGGAGCGAATTTGGTAGGCAGCGCGCAGGGGCTCTTCGGCGAGTGCAGCAACCTTGGCAATGAAGGCTTCATCTTTTGCGGGAGGCTGCCAGTTCCAGGCGGGTTTGCCGGCTTCGCGCACGAGGTCATTGATGGCAGCGATGGCGATGTTGCCTTGATCATGACCGAACACCACACCGCCCAGCATGATTTCTTCGCTCAGTTGCTTAGCCTCCGATTCCACCATCAACACGGCGGCCTCAGTGCCTGCAACCACCAGGTCCATCTGGGTTTCGACCAGTTGGGCTTTGCTGGGGTTCAGGACATATTGGCCGTTGATGTAGCCCACGCGGGCAGCACCGATGGGGCCATTGAAGGGCACGCCGGAGATGGCCAGGGCTGCGCTGGAGGCGATCAGGGCGGGAATGTCGGCGGCCACCTCAGGGTTGAGCGACAACACATGAATGACAACCTGGACCTCGTTATAGAAGCCCTCGGGAAACAGAGGACGCAGGGGACGGTCGATCAGGCGGGAGGTCAGGGTTTCAAGCTCGCTGGGGCGGCCTTCGCGCTTGAAGAAGCTGCCCGGGATCTTGCCTGCAGCGTAGGTTTTTTCGAGGTAGTCAACGGTCAAGGGGAAAAAGTCTTGGCCAGCCTTGGCACTCTTAGCAGCCACTACGGTGGCCAAGACCACGGTGTCGTCCATGTCGACCAACACAGCGCCGGAGGCTTGACGGGCAATTTCGCCCGTTTCGAGGGTGACGGTGTTTTGACCCCATTGGA
>CANHBY010000155.1 GCA_947458895.1 Burkholderiales bacterium
GGTGCGCCACTGAGCGAGCGCACCCTTCTTCCGCCAGGATCGACGGCGGAAAAGCCGCTGAGTATATCTGATCGGGAGCAATTGCACCAATTGACCCAGCAACCCAGAGCAGCGCCCTGTGGAGCAGCTCACGGCAGCGCTCTGGCACTCCCTGCCTGAGAGTGCTAAAATCAGCTTTCGGAGGTTTTGCCTTATGACTCTTTCTGCAGGTTCATGCGCGGGTGCTTTGGCTGTCAGTCAAACTGATCCCTGGGCGATGGTGCCAGCTCTTGGCAATTTGGAGGCCTACATTGGCGCCGCCAACAAGCTGCCCATGCTGTCAGCGGAAGATGAGCTGCGGCTGGCGCGGCGCCTGCGTGATCATGGTGACGTTCAAGCCGCTGGCCAGTTGGTGTTGTCTCACCTGCGCCTGGTGGTCTCTATTGCTCGTCAATACTTGGGTTATGGCCTGCCTCATGGCGATTTGATCCAAGAAGGCAACGTAGGCCTTATGAAGGCGGTGAAGCGCTTTGACCCCGAGCAGGGCGTGCGCTTGGTGAGCTACGCCATCCACTGGATCAAGGCCGAGATTCATGAGTACATTTTGAAGAATTGGCGCATGGTCAAAGTGGCCACCACCAAGGCGCAACGCAAGTTGTTCTTCAACCTGCGCTCCATGAAGCAAAACCTCAAGGATTCAAGCACTGATGCGGGTCATCGCAGCACCCTGACCGAAGACGAAGTTCGAGCCATGGCGCGCGAATTGAATGTTCGCCCCGAAGATGTGCATGAAATGGAAACGCGCATGTCGGGCGCCGATGTCGCGCTCGAACCGCAGGGTGACGATGGTGAAGAGTCCTTCGCGCCCATCGCCTACTTGGCCGATGAGCGCAGTGAACCAAGCCGCGTGCTGGAAGCCCATCATCGCGATTGGCTCTCGGAGAATGGGATCTCGATGGCGCTTGGCACGCTGGATGAGCGCAGCCGGCGTATCGTTGAACAGCGGTGGTTGCGTGTGAATGACGACAACTCCGGCGGGATGACTCTGCACGATCTCGCCGCCGAGTATGGGGTGAGCGCTGAGCGGATTCGTCAGATTGAGGCGGCTGCCATGAAGAAAATGCGGGCCGTCTTGAGCTGAGGCAAGGCCTGCCCCCCCTGGCTTTAATCTGCTTGGGACAGCAAGGCCTTCAAGTCGGCCACCCACACGGGAATGCCTGAGCCGTTGCGGATCAGGAGGCGCACTTTGCCATGGGTGTCGAAGACATAGGAGCCCGCCGTGTGGTCCATGGTGTAGCTGGTCGGGGTTTTGCCAGGCACCTTGGCAAAGTAGACCTTGAACTCTTTGGCCACGGCGGTGGTTTCTTCCAGGCTGCCGCGCAGCGCGATGAAGCTGGGATCGAAGCTGGTCACGTAGGCTTTGAGCACCTCTGGGGTGTCGCGTTCCGGGTCAACAGTGATGAAAATAGGCTGGATACGATCACCATCAGGTCCCAAGGCCTGCTTGACCTGCACGAGTTCAGCCAGCGTGGTGGGGCAGACATCGGGGCACTGCGTGAAGCCGAAGAAGACGACCACGACCTTGCCTTTGAAATCACTGATGCTGCGCTTTTGGCCGGAGATATCGGCAAGATCCAGCGTCTGGGCGTAGGGCACGCCGGTGATGTCGGTGCTTTTGAAGACCACGGCGGGCGGTCGATTGCAGGCTGTCAGGGCCAGCGTACCAAGACTGAGTAAACCGGCGAGCACCAAGGTGCGCAGAGTGTTTCGGGGCATCACAGGGCGCTCCCATAGTGGTCCAGGATCATCGCTGCAAAAAGCAGCGAAAGATGCCAGATGGAAAAACGGAAGGTGGCGCGGGCCAAGGCATCTGAGTAATGCCGCCAGAGCCTCCAGGCGTAACTGATAAAGCCCAAGCCCAGCGCCGTTGCGCACACGAGGTAGATGGTGCCACTCATGCCCGAGAGCACAGGTAAGAGGGTGGCGGCGAACAAGATAAGGGTGTAGAGCAGGATCTGCAAACGGGTGAACTCGGGCCCGTGGGTCACAGGAAGCATCGGCAAGCCAGCACGGCGATAGTCTTCCGCACGGTACAAAGCCAGCGCCCAGAAGTGGGGGGGTGTCCAGAGAAAAATGATGAGGCACATGATGAGGGCCTCGGGGCCTACATCACCCCTCACGGCGGCCCAGCCGAGCACGGGCGGCATGGCGCCTGAGGCCCCGCCGATGACGATGTTTTGGGGGGTGGCAGGCTTGAGCACCAGGGTGTAGACAACGGCGTAGCCCACGAATGTGGCCAAGGTCAGCCACATGGTCAGGGTGTTAACCCAGTAAAACAAGATGCCGCCGCCAACGGCACACAGGACGCTGGAGAACAGCAGCGTTTGGAGGGAGGTCAGATCACCATTGGCGGTCGGGCGCCACGCCGTGCGGGCCATTTTGGCGTCGATTTTTTGTTCGACCAGGCAGTTAAAGGCTGCGGCGGCCGCGGCCACCAACCAGATGCCGCAGGTGGCCGCAAGAACGCGCCCCCAGTCAGGCCAGCCGGGATAGGCCAGCAGCATGCCGATGAGCGCACAAAAGACGATCAGCTGAACCACGCGCGGCTTGGTCAGCACGTAAAACTGCCTCAGCCGGGAGGGTGGGCGAGGCAAAGCAGTAGTGGGGAGAACTTCAGCCATGGGAGGGGGGATTGTAGGGGTTGGTGGCATCTTGAGGGCCCTTGGCGGCGCGACACCACAGCGCAGTCAACAGGGCCATCAGCACGGCGGCCCCCACCGTGTGAGCCAGAGCGGCCACCAATGGCCACCCCAGCACCACATTGCTCAAGCCGCTGAGAAACTGCCACAGGACCACGGCAAGGAACGCCTGGGCCCACCCACGTCCGATGAGCTGACGTTGACGCCACAAGGCCCAGGCAAGACCAAGCAAGGCCGTCAGCACCACGGCTGCGCCCCAGCGGTGAACCATGTGGATCGCTGTGAGCGCAGGCACTGGCAAATAGCCGCCGTCGGACGTCATGCCCAGGGGGCGTAAGAGGGTGAAGCCGTTGGCAAAGTCCATGGCCGGCCACCATACGCCTTGGCACATCGGGAATTCCGTGCAGGCCAGAACGGCGTAGTTGGTGCTGACCCACGCACCCAGGGCGATTTGGATCAGGCTCAAGGCGGCAACACCGAGCACAGCCACTTTGAGCGGCCGGCCCAAGGTGAGCGCCTTGCGGGCGTATGCTTCAGATTGAGCGACCAAAAGCATCAACAGGGCCAGGCCTCCGAGCAGGTGAGCAGAGACGATGGCGGGGTAGAGCTTGAGGGTGACCGTCCACGCACCGAACGCCCCTTGTAAGCACACGGCGAACCACGTGATGGTGGACCACCACGGCGAGATGGCGGCCTGCCTGCGTCGAGCCAGCCACCAGCTTGAGGCAGCGATCACGGTGATCAACACGCCCACGGTGGCGGCCAGATAGCGATGGATCATTTCGATCCAGGCTTTGCGGTGGGTCACGGGGCCACTGGGCTGAACGCTTTGGGCCGCATGGATCTCTTCACGAGCACCCAGGGGGCTGGCGCTGCCGTAACAGCCCGGCCAATCAGGGCAACCCAGGCCCGAGTCGGAGAGGCGGGTGAAGGCGCCGAAGGCGATCAAATCGAAGGTGAGAAACAGCGTCAGCAGCGTGAGGGCGCGCAGTCGCTGAGCTGGGGGGGTTTTCTTGTAGCGCAACCAGATCCAGGCCAGCGGCGCGGTTGCCAGCAACAAGGCCAACAGGGCCATGCTGATGAGCGGCTTCAGATCGTAGAGAGACTCGGCCATGGCTCAACGTCCGGGCTGATCCCACGATGCCGAGGCTCGCAGGAGTCGTTCGATGTCTTTCTTGAACTTGCTCAGCGCAGACAAGTTGCGCTCAGGCTCAGGGTTCGGTGGGGCTCGCATCATCCACTGGCCCGTGGGGTCGATGACATAGATGTGCTGATCGAGCAGCTGACCCTCCGCAGGCAGCAGCCACTGGGACAACTCTGCGCGCGGCACTCGCAGAACTTGGGTGGGATCGCCGGCAGAAATGGCCTGCAGAATCGACGGCGAAGGGGGTGCATCGTCGGTCAGGAACCAGACTTTGTCGACCCGCTTTTTCTCTCGGCCCAAAGTTTCACGCAACTGGCGCTGGATGAGGAGGTTGTTTTCGCAGGTTGCATCACAGGCACCATTGGCCACAACAGCAAGGATCCATTGCCCTCGGAGGGCTGCAGGCTTGATGCTCTCACCGGTCAGGCTCACCAAAGGCAGTTGCTCGGGGATGGCGAGCGGAGGGGTGATGAGCTCACTGTAATTGGCTCGCCCCTGCGGTTTGATAACGAAATACGTGAAGTAGGAGACGAGCACAGGCGCGGCGCAACAGGCCAGAACCAGGAGCATTTGCAGACGCCCGAAGGTTCTGCGCGCGTCGGGCAGAGGCAGGCTGTGGACCGTCATGCTGACCGGCGAGGTGGGCTCCTCGGGGGCGTCAGGATTGTTGGACACGTTGGGGACGAAGGAGTTGGAACCAGACATACAAGCCCACCACCAGGGCGCTCATTGCAAACCATTGAAAGGCATAACCGTAGTGCTTTTGCACATTGACCGCCGGCGCAGGCCAATCGCGCAGCAAGCCGTCTTGAGCCGCGCCATGCTGAAGGACGGTCAGGGGAAGGAGCCGCATACCTGCCTCGACAGAGTACGCGCTCAGGTCGAGATTTTGCCGGATGAGGCCAGGGCTTGGGTGGGTAGGGCTTAATTCGAGCAGGGCACTGGGCGCGGGCGCCAATCGGCCTTCAATTTCGATGGGCTCGCTGGGCGTGAGCACCGGCACGAGCCGCGTTCGGTCCTGGGCGTCTCGGGGGGCCCAGCCTCGCTGAACGGCGATGGCATCAGCGCGGCCTTCGAGCTTCAGCGGCGTGACCACAATGAACCCCACGCGGCCAGCCA
>CANHBY010000156.1 GCA_947458895.1 Burkholderiales bacterium
GTAGCCGAACTCACGCAGCTCGGCCAAGACATCACCCAGATCCTGGGCAATGAAGTAGGGCAGCATGAAGCGGTCGTGTAGCTCTGTGCCCCAGCGCTTGAGGCGCTCAGGCGCATACGGCTTTTGCCAGAAACGCGAAATCAAGGCACGCATCAACACCTGCTGCGCCAAGCTCATGCGCGCGTGGGGTGGCATCTCAAAGGCCCGCATTTCCAGCAAGCCAAGCCGGCCGGTGGGGCCATCAGGCGAAAACAGCTTGTCAATGCAGAACTCGGCGCGGTGGGTGTTGCCGGTGCAATCAATCAACAGATTGCGAAGCAAACGATCAATCAGCCACGGCGGACAGTGCTCTTTGGGGTTCTCAGTGCTCAAACGTTTGAGCTCGGCAAAGGCAATCTCCAGCTCATAGACTGAATCATTGCGCGCCTCGTCCACCCGAGGAGCCTGGCTGGTGGGCCCCACGAACAAGCCTGAAAACATATAACTCAGCGCAGGGTGGTTGTGCCAATAAGCCACCATGCTGGCGAGCAAATCAGGCCGGCGCAAAAAGGGCGAGTCAGCCACGGTCGCCCCCCCCAGAACAAAGTGGTTACCACCGCCAGTGCCGGTGTGACGTCCATCAATCATGAACTTCTCAGACGACAAGCGGCTTTCAAAGGCGCTTTCATACAGGTGGGTCGTTTGCTCCACCAGCTCTGGCCAGCTTTTCACAGGCTGAACATTGACCTCAATCACACCCGGGTCGGGTGTCACACGCAAGACCATCAGGCGAGGGTCTTTCGGGGGCTCATAGCCCTCCAGCACCACCGGCAATTTCATCTCCATGGCCGTACCCTCAATGGCAGCCACCAGCGCCAGGTAGTCTTCCAAGGCCGAGGTAGGCGGCATGAACACACAGAGACGGCCATCACGAGGCTCGGCAGCCAGCGCGGTGCGCACCACATCAGCCGCTGATTCATTCAAGGCGGGCTCTTTGGCTGGCGCCTTCTTGGCCTCGCCAACTTGCTCCACACTCTCGAGCAGGCCTTCGTAGCCCGGCAAGGACGCGAACTCCTGGCCTTGATCAGGCGGGTGATTCCAGGGGCGGTCACTGTCACTCACCCAAGGCTGCGAATCCAGCGGTAGGCGGTAACCCAGCGGCGAATCACCTGGCACCAGGAAACAACGCCCAGAGCGCAAAAACCAAGTCCCTGACTCCCAACGTTTCGTCGAAGGGAGCACGGCCACCGGCAGCACATACCCCACCACTTTGTCCAAGCCCTGATCGAAGACCTTGCGAATGCGCTCACGCTCCAGTGGGTCCCTCAAGCGGGCATCCGAGGGGTTCACGTTGACGGGCAACTGGCGCTCGCGCCAGAGGTAATAAAACGTGTCTTCATAAGCCGAAAAGATGTGGCCTGCGTTAACCCCCAACCGACTCGCCACGCCCTTCAAAAAATCCTGCGCATGTTGCGCAGTGGCGCCATGCTGGCTGCGCTCATCAGCAAACAATTCGGGGGTTTTCCAGATCGGCTCGCCATCTTTACGCCAATACAGGTTCAGCGACCACCGAGGCAGCTGCTCGCCGGGGTACCACTTGCCCTGCCCTTGGTGCAGCAAGCCGCCGGCACCGTACTTGGCACGCAGCCGGTCCATCAAGCTCACACTCAGCGCGCGCTTGGTCGGGCCCATGGCCTCAGTGTTCCACTCGGCCCCTTCCCGATCATCCACCGACACAAAGGTGGGCTCGCCACCCTGTGTGAGCCGAACATCATGCTTAAGGAGATCACGGTCCACCTGTCGCCCGACCTGATCGATCTGGCTCCACTGCTTGTCGCTGTAGGGCAAGGTCACGCGGGACGCTTCCCACACCCGACTCACGGACATATGGTGTTCAAAGGTGCTCTTGCAAGACTCCAACACGCCCGTGATCGGCGCCGCCGAGGAAGGCTCTGGAGAACAAGCCAAGGGAATGTGCCCCTCACCGGCCAACAGCCCCGAGGTCGGATCCAAACCAATCCACCCTGCCCCTGGCAAGAACACCTCACACCAAGCATGCAAATCAGTGAAGTCTTGCTCGGCACCACTGGGGCCGTCGAGAGCTTTAACATCACTCTTAAGCTGGATCAGGTAGCCCGATACAAAGCGCGCCGCCAAGCCCATGTGGCGCAGCAATTGAACCAGCAACCAAGCGCTGTCTCGGCACGAACCACTGCCCAATCGCAGAGTCTCCTCAGGCGACTGAACCCCCGGCTCCATGCGAATCAGGTAACGAATATCGTGCTGCAAACGCTGATTCACAGCCACCACAAAATCATTGGTTGGCATCGGCTCCGAGGGCAAGCTCTTGAGATACCTTGCGAAGAATGGGGTCAGGTCTTGCTTAAGTAAATAAGGCGCCAACTCGCTGGCCAAGGTGGCGTCGTAGTTGAACGGGAATTTTTCAGCCGAGGGCTCGAGAAAGAAGTCAAAAGGATTGAGCACCGACATCTCGGCCACCAAATCAACCTCAATGCGCAGGACCGAAGTTTTCTCGGGGAAAACCAGCCGCGCCAGGTGGTTCGACAGCGGATCCTGCTGCCAATTAATAAAGTGCTGTGCGGGCTCAACCCGCATCGAGTAACTCAAAATTCGGGTGCGCGAATGCGGTGCGGGGCGCAACCGAACCACCTGGGCCCCGAGTTGAATGGGGCGCTCGTAGCGATAGTGCGTTACATGGTTCAAAGCCACATGGATTGACATGCGTCACTCCTGAAAATCAAAATCATCAAAACAAAAAGTGAGACGCCCACCGCCCCATCAGCCGGCACAGGCCTCGAGCAGCGCTGGGGCACATCAAAGCGTCGCCCCAGGCCATCGTCGAAGCTAAGGCCACCCTCAACGATGACCGCGGGCATTGAGCCTAAACTGGCACCAAGAAATCTCGGCTTATTCCCGCACCCAGGCGATTGACGCGCTCTAAAAACTGCGTCAAGAAAGCATGAAGGCCCGTGGCCAAAATTTCATCAATCTGAGCAAAGCGCAGATCGGCCTGCAAACGACCAGCCAAGCGCAAGGTTTCCTCTGACTGATCGTTGGCCACCTCGCGCAAATTAGCCACCACCTCGTTCGTGCAAGCGGCCAGCGAGCGCGGCATATCGGGACGCAAAATCAGCAACTCAGCCACCTTCTCGGGCCGAATCACATTGCGATAAGCCTTGCGGTAAACCTCGAAACCCGACACCGAACGCAAAATCGAAGACCAGTGATAAAAGTCGTATTCCTGCTCAGCGCCCGAGCCGAAGAATTCGTTCTCCACCCCGTGGAACTTCACATCCAGCATACGCGCCGTGTTGTCAGCGCGTTCCAAAAAACCGCCAATGCGCAAGAAGTGGAAGGCTTCATCTTGCAGCATGGTTCCCACCGTCACGCCCCGAGAAAGGTGTGAGCGGAACTTCACCCACTCAAAGGTGCTGCCCGGATCGCTCTGATGCTCTCGCTGGGTGACCATGCGCTGGAACTCCAGCCAGGTTTGGTTTTGCGTTTCCCAAACTTCCGTGGTCAGCGTACCTCGCACCGCGCGGGCGTTCTCGCGAGCGGCCATCAAACAGCGATAAATACTGGAAGGATTTTGCTCATCAGCCACCATGTAATCCATCACCTTGCGAGCCGTGACGGAGCCATAGCGTGCGGCATAGTCGTGGGTCAACTCCGAGATGCTGAGCAAAGCTCGCCATCCCCCCTCAGCCTCATCCGCAGACTGAGGCATCAACGAGGTCTGGTAATTCACATCCAACATGCGAGCGGTGTTTTCAGCCCGCTCCATGTACCGAGCCAACCAAAACAAATGGTCCGCTGTCCTAGAAAGCATGTTCGAACTCCTGGGTAACTGAAAAATTTCCACATCCTTGATGCGCGCACTTCTCGCAGAAGCTGGTCACTGGGTGAACCCCAACGACTGAAGCCCTCAAGCCTCCAACACCCATGTGTCTTTGGTGCCCCCGCCTTGAGATGAGTTGACCACCAACGAGCCCTCTTTGAGCGCCACGCGGGTCAGCCCACCCGGCACCATCTGCACCGTCTTGCCCGACAGCACAAAAGGACGCAGGTCGATGTGCCGAGGCGCGATGCCGCTTTCCACAAACGTGGGGCAGGTCGACAAACTCAAAGTGGGTTGAGCGATGTACCCCTCAGGGTGCGCCTTAAGTGCCTCACGGAACTGGGCCAACTCGGCCTTCGTGGCGGCAGGGCCGACCAACATCCCGTAGCCACCCGCACCGTGAACCTCCTTCACCACCAACTCGCTAAGGTTGTCCAGCACATACTGCAGATCGTCCTTCAGGCGGCACTGGTAGGTGGGCACATTGTTCAAAATCGGCTTCTCGCCAAGGTAGAACTCAATCATCTTCGGCACATAGGGATAGATCGATTTGTCATCGGCCACCCCCGTCCCGATCGCGTTCGACACCGTCACGTTGCCGGCGCGGTACACATCCAGCAACCCGGCACACCCCAGTGTGGAGTCAGGCCTGAAGACCTTGGGATCCAAAAAATCGTCATCGACCCGGCGGTAGATCACGTCCACACGCTTGGGGCCTTGCGTGGTGCGCATGTACACAAAGTTGTCTTTGACGAAAAGATCTTGCCCCTCCACCAACTCAATACCCATCTGCTGAGCGAGAAAGGCATGCTCAAAGTAAGCGCTGTTGTACATGCCTGGCGTGAGTACCACCACCGTGGGTTCATTGACGGAAGGCGGTGCCACCGCACGCAAGGTTTCCAGCAGCATGTCGGGGTAATGCGCCACCGGCGCCACCCGGTGCGCGCTGAACAAATCCGGGAACAAGCGCATCATCATTTTGCGGTTTTCGAGCATGTAGCTCACACCGCTGGGCACCCGCAGGTTGTCTTCCAGCACATAGTAGGTGCCACTGCCATCGGCATTGCCGGCCCGAACAATGTCAATGCCTGCAATGTGCGA
>CANHBY010000157.1 GCA_947458895.1 Burkholderiales bacterium
CAAGCGAGCAAGCGACATTTGAGCCTTGACACGACACTAGATGCGAAGAGGCCGACGAGTGGGGCCAGTTGAAAGCACTACCTGATGATGATCAACCGTTGACACCATCAGGCACGAAAACATAGCCCACACCCCAAACGGTTTGAATATAGCGCGGCTGGGCGGGGTCAGGCTCGATCATTTTGCGCAGGCGAGAAATCTGGACATCGAGGCTGCGATCAAAGGGCTCGAAATCTCGGCCTCTGGCCAGTTGGGCCAGCTTGTCTCGTGACAGTGGCTGGCGTGGGTGGCGCACCAGCGCTTTGAGCATGGAATATTCGCCGGTGGTCAGCGCCATGGTTTCACCCCCCTTGGAAAGCCGCCGCAGCGCTAAATCAAATTCAAAGGGCCCAAACACCACGGTGGCAGCCTCTTTGGAGGGGGCGCCAGGCGCCTCTAGGAAGGGGCGTCGCCTCAAGACAGCATGAATACGAGCCAAAAGCTCACGAGGGTTGAACGGCTTGGGCATGTAGTCGTCGGCGCCAACCTCCAGCCCAACGATCCGGTCCACATCTTCGACCTTGGCTGTGAGCATGATGATGGGGGTGAGGTCATTTGCGCTGCGCAGCCGCCGGCAAATCGACAGGCCATCTTCCCCTGGCAACATCAGATCCAGAACGATCAAATCGACTGCTTCGCGGGTCAGCACGCGATTCAGCGCCTTGCCATCCTCAGCCAAAAGAACCTCGAAACCTTCTTGCGTCAGGTAGCGGCGCAGAAGATCGCGAATGCGGGCGTCGTCGTCCACGACCATGATGCGATCAACGTGTGATGGGTTACTACCACTGGACGACATGGGCAAACTCCTGCGATGTGACGCGGCCAATTTTCAATGTTTTACTCTTTTTGTTATGTGCGCAAAGCCGCGTTGTTACAAAGTTTGTGCGCGCGAAGATCGCGTTCAGATGGTGAATTTGTTGTATTTACTACGATGTATATTATGTAAACCTTTGTCTGTTGTATTGATTGAAATCAACGTCTTTGGCCGTTGATCCCTACAGGATTTGGCATCCCCACCCCCCCCAGTGCAGTGTTTTACTCTTGATGGAACATAAAACCGTGCCTTTTGGATCATGGCCGCGTTGCAAATCCTCGCGATACCACCCGGTATCGCTGTGGTTTGCGCCTTGCCCTGACCCAAAATGCATCGCTTTTATTTGTTCCATCAAGAGCAAAACACTGCACTAGCGCCTGCCGGCGCTTGGCGTGTCATGCCTTCCCGCCTGTTTTTCCCACGTCGGTTCGTCGTTTCCAACCTTAATCGTTGGGACTGGGCCCTGCTGTCTATTGTTTGCGCCTTGTTGTTCGCGTTGGCATTTGCGCTGTCCCAGATCACGCAGCCCTATTCATTGGGCCAGCAGCTGCCCCTGTCGCTGGATCCCTGGATGCTGCCGTATTACCTGCTGCGAACCATGTTGCGCATGTTTTTGGCGCTGGCTGCTTCCCTGGTGTTCTCCTGCGTGTTTGCGGCGGTGGCTGCCAAATATGCAGTGGCCGAACGGCTGATGATTCCCTTGCTCGACGTGTTGCAATCGATACCGATTTTGGGGTTTTTATCGATTTCGGTGGCCGGCTTCATTGCGATCTTCCCTGGGAATTTGTTGGGCGTTGAATGCGCGGCCATCTTTGCCATTTTCACGTCTCAGGCATGGAACATGGCTTTCAGCCTCTTCCAATCGTTTCGCAGCGTGCCGCTGGAGCTTCAGGAAGCTGCCAAGGTGTTTCAGCTCTCAGGTTGGCAGCGGTTTTTCCGGCTCGAGTTGCCCTTCGCCATGCCTGGGCTGCTTTGGAACATGATGATGTCGATGTCGGGCGGCTGGTTTTTTGTGGTGGCGGCTGAAGCTATTTCAGTCGCCAATCAAAACATCAGGCTGCCTGGTGTGGGGTCTTACATTGCCATGGCCATTGAAGCACGCGACTTGAGCGCGATCGCGTGGGTCATTGCTTTCATGCTCGCAGGTATCGCCCTGTACGATCAGCTGCTTTTCCGCCCCCTCACCGCCTGGGCTGACAAGTTTCGTTTTGAAGAAACCGCCGGCGAGATGGCGCCGCAATCTTGGCTTTTGAAGTGGCTGCGCCGAACGAACCGGGTTCGGTTCGTGGTGGATCGGTTTGTGAGGGCGCTGGAGTATTCCTTGTGGATGCTTCGGCGGCGCTCGGCCATCCGATGGATTCCAGAAGCCCCCCGTGAAGGCCTGAACCGTGCTGTGAGCGTAGTGCTTTTTGTGGCGGCCTCAGTTGCGTTGGCGTGGTTGGTGGTTTTTATTCATGACCGGGTGGGCCTGGCCGAGGTCGCACATGTGTTTTTGCTGGGCTTTTACACGCTGCTTCGGGTGGTTATTTTGATTATTCTGGCAGCCCTTTTTTGGGTGCCTGTGGGTGTGTGGATTGGGCTGAACCCGCACTGGGCAGATCGGCTGCAGGGGGTGGCTCAGTTCTGTGCCGCCTTCCCTGCCAATTTGATGTTTCCTGTGGCGGTGGTGCTCATCTTGCAGTGGCAGCTGAATCCTGATGTGTGGCTGTCTCCATTGATGGTGCTGGGTACTCAGTGGTATTTGCTGTTCAATGTGATTGCCGGGGCTTCTGGTGTACCGACCGATTTGCGCTATGCAGTCCAAAACTTGAATCTCTCTGGCTGGCTGAAGTGGCGCAGGTATTTGCTGCCGGCCGTTTTCCCGAGCCTCGTGACGGGGGCTGTCACGGCCAGTGGTGGTTGTTGGAATGCCAGCATCGTGGCCGAATATGTGAGCTGGGGCAGCGTGACTTTGCAAGCCCAGGGCCTGGGCAGTTATATCGCGCACATGACCGCGGTGGGAGACTTTCCACGCGTGGCTTTGGGCATCAGCGTGATGTGCCTTTTTGTGATGTGCCTGAATCGTTTTGTGTGGCACCGACTTTGGCAAGTCGCAGCCGACCGGGTGTAATTTTGAGCAATCAGCCCATCACCTCAGCGATGAAGCCGCCGCTGCTTGAGCTCACTGGTATTCGCAAGAGTTTTCGCTCGGCAGACGGGTCTATGCGCCCGGTGTTGGAGGGCTTTGACCTGTCCTTGGCAGAGGGCGAAATCGTGGCTCTGTTGGGCCCTTCGGGCTGCGGAAAATCAACCTTGTTGCGGATAGCGGCCGGGTTGATTCGACCCGATGCCGGAGAGGCTCGCCTTCGTGGTCAGCGCATAGACGGGCCAGCGCGCGGTGTGGCCATGGTGTTCCAGTCTTTTGCCTTGTTCCCTTGGCTTACGGTTGAGCAAAATGTAGAGCTGGGCCTGGAGGCTCGCGGTGTCAAGCCGGAGACCCGCGCACAGCGCGCTTCCCAAGCCATCGAGATGATCGGCCTGAAAGGTTTTGAGGGCGCGCTGCCAAGAGAACTTTCGGGTGGCATGAGGCAACGTGTGGGCATTGCCCGCGCGCTGGTGCTGGAGCCTGATGTGTTGCTGATGGACGAGCCTTTCTCGGCCCTTGATGTACTGACCGGCAAGCGCTTGCGTGAAGACATTCTCAAGCTGTGGGGTGGTGGCGTCATGTCGACCAATGCCATGTTGGTGGTGTCTCACGACATTGAAGAGGCCGTGCTGATGGCCGATCGTGTGTTGATTTTGGCCAGTGACCCAGGGCGTTTGAAATGCGAGATGGCGATTGATTTGCCTCGCCCTAGAAACCCAGACATGCCTCAGGTCAGGCCGATGATCGATGAGATCTATGCGCTCATGACGGCAGGGAATCAGCCAGGGCAAGAGTTGGCTGCTGAAGGCACTGGCATGCTGCTGGGCAGTCGTTTGCCCGAAGCCGACATCGCCCGCATCGAGGGCTTGCTGCAGTGGCTGGTGGACGAAAATTTCAAGGGGCAGGCGCTTTTGCCCCAGCTCGCTGAACAGGCCGGCTTGACCGACAAACAACTGCTGTCACTGGCGCATGCCCTGGCGTTGCTCGATTTGGCGCAGCTGGTGGACGGGTCCCTCCGCATCACGGCCTTGGGGCGACGCTATGTGGAGGGGGCTCCCACTTTGCGGCGAGCCCTCTTTGGTCAGCAGCTGTTGGCGCATGTCTCGCTGGTCGCCCATATTCGCCACAACCTTGAGCGCGAACCCTCAGGCCAGTTGTCTGAAAAGCCGTTCCTCAACCTGCTGCATGCCACCCTCGACAGCGCCACAGCCACCCAGGTGTTGCGAACAGCCGTGGAGTGGGGTCGATATGGTGAAGTCTTTGAGTATGACTATCACACCGGTTTGATTCACCTGCCAGAGGGCAAGGAAGAGTCTGTACAGGAAAAAACACTTGGCGCCAGCGCGTGAAACGGTGTTTGAAGTTCGCTATCCTTCCACGTTCATAACCAGGAGGTCTGATGAATGATGGCATCAGTTGGGTGGCAGCGTTGTGCACTGTGGGTATCTTGATCATTTATGAGGTGGCACTGACCCTCGGCCAGCGCATCCGGCCCGACCTGCTGGCCCGAACTGAACACGCCAGGCTGCGTGAGGAGTGGTTTCGCAGCGTGTCGGCTGAAAAGGGTTCTGAGCTGCTCGCAGTTCAAACACTGCGCAATTCATTGATGTCGGCCACCATGACGGCCTCAACGGCGGTGCTTTCACTCATGGGCACAGTCACCCTCGCCGCGCCCTCTTTGAATGCCAGCTTGGCGGGTGTTGACTCAGGTGTTCCCAGCTTTACACCCCGGTTGATGCTTGAGCTGGTGTTGATGACCTCGCTCTTTGCGTCTTTGGTGGCTTCGGTGATGGCGGTTCGCTATTACAACCATGCCAGTTTCATTTGTGCGATGCCCGTGGGCTCGGCCGTTCGCCAGGGCTGGCTGGATGCAGGTGCCGTTTATGTGCGGCGCGCTGGCCTGCTTTACAGCTGGGGCCTCAGGAACCTGATCATGGTGGCGCC
>CANHBY010000158.1 GCA_947458895.1 Burkholderiales bacterium
AGCCTGGACGCCTGTGATGTGTCGCAGTTTGAGTTGCAGGTTCGCGCGCTCACCCACGCGCCTTTGGTGCAGCCCCGCTTGCACTCGAGCGCTGTCATGCTCAACTTGCTCGGTGACCTGTGGTGGTCGCAGGGTCGTGAGCTAACACCCCCCTGGCAGGCCGTTCTCGCCTTGCCGGGGGTGCATTTGCATCTTTACGGCAAAACCGAGCCTCGTCCCGGCCGCAAAATGGGGCACCTGACCGTCACGGCCAGCTCCCTCGATCGAGCCGAGGCCGTGGCTCGCCAAGCCGCCACCTTGTTAGGTCTGCCCCCGTTTTAGGTGAGCTCCCCATGATCCTTCACGGCTCCGATCCCGGCGACATTGAGCGAGCAGGCCTTCGTCTGGCGGCTGGCGAGTTGGTGGCCTTTCCTACCGAGACCGTTTATGGATTGGGCGCACGAGCCGATGCCGATGCGGCTGTGGCCCGTATTTTCGAAGCCAAGGGCCGGCCCACCGACCACCCCTTGATCGTGCATGTGGC
The DNA here is from genome assembly GCA_947458895.1 of Burkholderiales bacterium. GTDB lineage: Bacteria > Pseudomonadota > Gammaproteobacteria > Burkholderiales > Burkholderiaceae_C > CANHBY01. Next base: position 524 of record CANHBY010000158.1, read on the forward strand.
AGATGCCCCGGCTGCGCAGCATTTCGCCGCCCAATGGCCAGACACCGCGGCGCGGTTGGCGAACAGTTTCTGGCCTGGCCCTTTGACGCTGATCGTGGCACGCCGCCCTGAAGTGGCTGCTGCTGCGGCAGGTGGCCAGTCGAGCGTGGGCTTGCGTTGCCCCGCGCACCCAGTGGCTCAGGCGCTGCTGCTTGCTGCCAGGGCCCAGGGTGTCTGGGGTGTGGCGGCGCCGAGCGCCAACCGCTTTGGGCGAATCAGCCCCACCACGGCAGAGCATGTGGTGTCCGAGTTTGACGAGGCCTTGTGGGTGCTGGATGGCGGCCCCTGCGATGTGGGCATCGAGTCGACCATCATTGACTGCACCCGCGAGCAGCCCGTGCTGTTGCGCCCAGGGGTGTTGACCCGTGAGCAGCTCGAAGCTGTTTTGGGCCAGCCCTTGGGCACCCCCGATGCCCACTCACCCCGAGCCTCCGGTACCCTGGCGGCACACTACGCGCCGCGCGCCAAACTGCGCCTGATGCCTGGTGATCAAATTCGCTCAGCCCTGGATCTACTCGGTGCCTCGCCGCTGAAGTTGGCGGTGTATTCGCGCTCGCTGAGCAAGGCGCCTTCGGGCGTGTTGCTTCGACGCATGCCGCAAGACGCCGCCTCCGCCGCCCGCGAGTTGTTTGCCGTGCTGCGTGAGCTGGATACTGAAGGCCGACAACTCATCTGGGTAGAAGAGCCCCCGGCGATACCCGAGTGGGAAGGTGTACGAGACCGGCTGACAAGGGCCTCAGCCGCTTGACCTCAGCAGGCGTCTGCTGGCCTCGGGCCTGACCCGGCGCTAACTCAGCGCATGCCCCAGCACTCGCAGAATCTCCGGTCCATAGGCTTCCAGTTTTTTGCTCCCCACGCCACTGATCTGAGCGAGCTCATCGAGCCTGCGCGGGTGGCTGCGGGCCATTTCGGCCAAGGTGGCGTCATGAAACACCACATAGGCCGGCAGATTGTGTTCGCGCGCCACTTCGCCGCGCCACGCTTTGAGGGCCGTGAAGCGCTCAAGGCCTTGTACGTCAAGGGCCACAGGGGGCGCCTTGGGTTTGGCCCCTGGGCGTGAGGCCTTGGTCCGGCCGGGGGTTTTGGGGTTGTCTCTGAGCAGCAATTGCACCTCGCTGCGCAACACATCGCGCGAGCTGGGTGTGAGCTCCAGGGTGTTGTACTCGCCCTCGGTACGCAAGTGGCCCAGCGCAATCAGTTGGCGCAGAACACCGCGCCACTGAACCTCGCTGAGGTCGGCGCCAATGCCAAAGGTGCTCAGGGTTTCGTGCTTGTATTGCTGGACCTTGTCGCTGGCTTTGCCTCGCAGCACATCAATCAAATGGCCTGCACCGAAGCGCTGCCCACCGCGCTGGTGGAAACGATAGACGCCGCTCAACACCTTGCGTGCAGCTTCACTGGCGTCCCAGGTTTGTGGTGGGTTCAGGCAGTTGTCGCAATTGCCGCAAGGCTGGCTGTTCTCACCGAAGTAGCCCAGCAGCCGAACCCGGCGGCAGTCATGTGCTTCAGCCAGCGCCAGCAAGGCATCGAGCTTGCCAATTTGGCCGCGTTTGAAATCGTCCCCCGCAGGGCTCTCATCGATCATGCGGCGCTGGTTCACGACATCGGCCAAGCCGTAAACCATCCAGGCATCGGCGGGCATGCCATCACGCCCAGCGCGGCCGGTTTCTTGGTAGTAGCTCTCGATGTTTTTGGGCAAATCCAGGTGGGCTACAAAGCGCACATCTGGCTTGTCGATGCCCATGCCAAAAGCGATGGTTGCTACCATCACCAGGCCCTCTTCACGCAGAAATCGATCTTGGTGCCGCTTACGCACATCGGCGCTCAGGCCTGCGTGGTAGGGCAGGGCTTTGATGCCTTCACTGACCAGCCAATCCGCGGTTTCTTCGACCTTTTTGCGCGACTGGCAGTAAACCACGCCCGCATCGCCCTCATGCTCGTCTTGGATGAAGCGCAGGAGCTGGCTGCGGGCCTCTTTTTTCTCGATGATGCTGTAGCGGATGTTGGGCCGGTCGAAGCTGCTGATGAAGACCTTGGCGTCTTCCAACTGAAGCCGCTCAATGATGTCGGCCCGGGTCAGGTCATCGGCCGTGGCGGTGAGTGCCACGCGCGGCACACCAGGGTAACGCTCGTGCAGCACATTGAGCGCCAGGTACTCCTCGCGAAAGTCGTGCCCCCACTGGCTCACGCAGTGCGCCTCATCAATCGCAAACAGGCTCAGCAGACCGCGCTCTTGCAAAGAGTCAAGTTGCGCCAGGAAGCGAGGCGTGGTGATGCGCTCAGGCGCGGCATACAGCAACACCAGTCGCCCACTCATCATCTCGCGCTCAACGTGCTGGGTTTCCTCGAAGCTGAGTGTTGAATTCAGAAAGGCCGCATGCACGCCGGCTTCTTCGAGCGCGCCCACCTGGTCATGCATGAGCGCGATCAGGGGGCTGACCACCACGGCCACACCGCGCTGAGCACGGTGCCGAGCAATCGCAGGGACCTGATAACACAGGCTTTTGCCGCCCCCTGTGGGCATCAACACCAAGGCGTCGCCCCCCCCAGCCACGTGGGAGACGATTTGCTCTTGTTCGCCACGGAAGGCGCTATAACCAAAGACGTCCCGCAGAATGTCTCGCGGCGAGTGTGAATCGTTCAAGGTGAAAAACCGCAGAGAAAAACCGATGATATTACGCCCAGGCGAGGCCGACGGATACCGCAGAAGAGCTGCCGAATAAGCGGAAAAACGAAATCGGACCAGCGCATCGGCCTGTTAAGCTGACGACCTTCGCTGGCTCCGTCCCCTTCCGGGTGCGCCGGAACTCCCCGGCGAACTTTTCTCCTCCCTGCTGTTCACGACGCTCGTCGGGCACAGCCAGTTCTTAGCCTTCAAGCGCTTCGGGGTTGGCCCCTGAGGCCATCTGCCCCCTAGGAGTCAATCTATGGCCTCAATCAACAAAGTCATTCTCATCGGTAACCTCGGCCGCGACCCCGAGGTGCGCTACACGCCCAACGGCAGCGCCATTTGCAATATCACCATTGCCACCTCGCGCAACTGGAAAGACAAAAACTCCGGCGAAAAAGTCGAAGAGACCGAATGGCACCGCGTGGTGTTCTATGACCGTCTGGCCGAGATTGCCGGTGAATACCTCAAGAAGGGCCGCCCGGTCTATGTCGAGGGCCGTCTTAAAACCCGTAAGTGGCAAAACAAGGAAGGCCAAGACGTCTACACCACCGAAGTCATCGCCGACAACATGCAGTTGCTGGGTGGCCGAGAGGGCGGCGGCATGTCTGGCGGCGAAGACAGCAGCTATGGCCGCGAAGAGCGCAGCGAACCCACCCGCACCACTCCAGCTGCCCGCCCAGCGGCCAGCAAGCCCGCTGCAGCCAAGTCATCGACCGGTTTCGATGACATGGACGACGACATCCCGTTCTGAGCCCGGTTGTCAGGTCCCAGGGTGCTCAGGCGCCCTGTTTGGGGCGCCTCAAGGGGGGCTTCGTGTGCAAGAAAGTCCCTTCCAAATCCATTGAAGACTTCACCCCTACCCACTGGCGATCATGGGCCAACCATTGCTGTGCCGCAGTTCGGCCCAGGTCAAACAGTTGCTCCAAGAAGGCCCTGTCGGTGTTGGATTTGCTGCTCGCATTGAAGGGCGCCAGCCCTTTGTCGTCGGCCACCATGTGGAGGCGCAGGTCTTTGTATTGGGTCTTGTCTAGCTTGTTTTCTTTCAGCAGCCGCGACACAAAATTAATGGCCCGCATTTCCGAAATCAGGCTGGCGTTAAACGTGATTTCGCTGACTCGGTCAATGATGTCCATGCTGCGGGTGGGCGTGCCCTCACGCGCGAGCGGGATGATGCGCACCAGCAGCACATCCAGCGCGTAACTGTCATAGATCAGCGGAAAAATAGCGGGGTTGCCGGTGTAGCCGCCATCCCAAAATGGCTCGCCGTCGATCTCAACCGCTTGAAATAAAAAGGGCAAACAGGCCGAGGCCATCAGTGCGTCGAGGGTCACGTCTTGCCCCGTGAATAACCGCGCCTGCCCTGTGCGCACACTGGTGGCCGTGACAAAAAGCGCTACTTCAGAGCGGTGGATGGCCTCGGGGTCGACGTGTCGCCGAACCACATCACGCAAAGGGTTGAGGTTCAGCGGGTTGAGCTCATAAGGGCTGAATGACCTGAACAGCGAGCCCATCCACTGATACCCCGGCAGATTTTCGACGCTGAAGGGGTTGCTGGAATTGTTGTTTCCGGCTGCTGAAAAAGGGCTGAAGATGCTGCCGGAGCGGCTGATCTCTCGCCAGAACTCGGTCAGGGCCTCGCGCGCGCCGCGCCGGCCATTGGCGGCATACCCCGTGATCATCACC
>CANHBY010000159.1 GCA_947458895.1 Burkholderiales bacterium
AAAGATCCCATCCCTGTATGCCCCCTCCAACATCGGGGCATCTCGGCGCCTGGGCCAATGCAGGCGTCCTCCTGCTCAACACCATCCTGACTGTCGAGCAAAGCAGCCCAGGCAGCCACGCCAAGCAAGGATGGGAGTCCCTCACCGACCAAATCATTTCTCAACTGGCCGATGCCCCCCCCAAAGTTTTCATGCTTTGGGGCGCCCACGCCCAAAGCAAATCCGAACTCATTACTCCCCCAGCAGGGGGCAAGGCCCATCTGGTCCTGACAAGCAACCACCCCTCACCGCTGTCTGCGCTGCGAGCACCAAGCCCCTTCATAGGCTGCGGCCATTTCAAGGCTGCAGCAGAATTTTTGACGGGCCAGTACGGCGACTGGGCCTGGCCAAACCTATGAGACTGTTGCACGACTCACAGTATCTTTCCAGATACCGCTTGGCGCTCGCTGAACCCATGATATAGTCCCGGGTTCAGCTTGGAGGGGTGGCCGAGTGGTTAATGGCAGCAGACTGTAAATCTGCCCTCTTATGAGTACGATGGTTCGAATCCGTCCCCCTCCACCAACTGAATCGACAAGTTAACATTGCTTTGGCGTTGAGGCTTGCGAGCCTCTTTGCACAAGCAGAAGTGCTCCGGGCGGGAGTAGTTCAATGGTAGAACCCTAGCCTTCCAAGCTAATGACGCGGGTTCGATTCCCGTCTCCCGCTCCAGGTGTGTTAGTTTCAGCGGTTACGAGCTGTTTTTTGAATGTCAACAGAGGCGTGGCGACAAGGGCGAAAGCCAGGTCCTCAAGCCTGTGTTGATGAGTTAACAGCCCATATGGCTCAGTGGTAGAGCACTCCCTTGGTAAGGGAGAGGTCGCGCGTTCGATCCGCGCTATGGGCACCATTTCAATAGGGCATGAGCTGCCTGGTGTTGAACCTTCATTTTCTCGATCACGAGGAGTAAGAAATGGCAAAAGCCAAGTTTGAGCGTACGAAGCCCCACGTGAACGTGGGCACCATTGGTCACGTGGATCACGGCAAGACCACCCTGACGGCGGCGATCACGACCGTGCTGGCAACGAAGTTTGGCGGCGAAGCCAAGGCTTACGACCAAATTGACGCGGCACCTGAAGAAAAGGCCCGCGGCATCACGATCAACACCGCACACGTTGAATACGAAACTGCCAACCGCCACTACGCTCACGTGGACTGCCCAGGCCACGCTGACTATGTGAAGAACATGATCACCGGCGCAGCCCAAATGGACGGCGCCATTTTGGTGTGCTCCGCCGCTGACGGCCCGATGCCCCAAACCCGTGAACACATTCTGCTGGCGCGCCAAGTGGGCGTCCCCTACATCATCGTGTTCCTGAACAAGTGCGACATGGTGGACGACGCCGAGCTGCTCGAGCTGGTGGAAATGGAAGTTCGCGAGTTGCTCGACAAGTACGATTTCCCCGGCGACAAGACCCCCATCGTTCACGGCAGCGCGAAGCTGGCCATGGAAGGCGACAAGGGCGAGCTGGGCGAGCTCGCTATCTTGAAGCTGGCTGAAGCGCTTGACTCCTACATTCCCACGCCTGAGCGCGCTGTGGACGGCGCCTTCCTGATGCCTGTGGAAGACGTGTTCTCGATCTCGGGTCGCGGCACCGTGGTCACGGGTCGTGTGGAGCGCGGCATTGTCAAGGTTGGCGAAGAAATCGAAATCGTTGGCATCGTCAATACCCAAAAGACCACCTGCACCGGCGTTGAAATGTTCCGCAAGCTGCTGGACCAAGGCCAAGCTGGCGACAACGTGGGCATTTTGTTGCGCGGCACCAAGCGCGAAGACGTGCAGCGCGGCCAAGTGTTGTGCAAGCCAGGCAGCGTCAAGCCCCACACCCACTTCACCGCTGAAATTTATGTGTTGAGCAAAGAAGAGGGTGGCCGTCACACCCCGTTCTTCAACAACTACCGTCCCCAGTTCTACTTCCGCACCACGGACGTTACGGGCGCAGTTGAATTGCCCAAAGACAAAGAGATGGTGATGCCTGGCGATAACGTCAGCATCACGGTGAAGCTGATCAACCCGATCGCCATGGAAGAAGGTCTGCGCTTCGCAATTCGCGAAGGCGGCCGTACTGTTGGCGCCGGCGTGGTGGCCAAGATCATCGAGTAATGGTATGGTGTCTGACTGATCAATCCGTAGGGGCGTAGCTCAATTGGCAGAGCGCTGGTCTCCAAAACCAGAGGTTGGGGGTTCGATGCCCTCCGCCCCTGCCAAGCGGTTTTCATCAGTTTGACAAGTTTCGATCGGTTCGATGACAAGGGCCCGCAGGTCACTTTAAGTGCCCGCGGGCTTTGCTGCTGAATAAACGGCGGGGCCTTTGGCTCTGAGAATTGAAGTGACAAAAAGCGTATCTAACGCCCCCGTCGAAACCATCGGCGCCGGAGCTGACAAAGCCAAATTGCTAGCGTCTGCGGCGCTGCTCGTGGCGGGTGTAGTAGCCTTCTACGTGCTGGGCCAAAAAGACCTGTGGTTAAGGGTTCTTTCGCTCGTCGTATTGGCTATTTTCGCTGTCGGGGTGTTTTTCACCTCAGAGTCTGGTAAAGCCCTTGCAGGCTTCGGAAGAGACTCGTTGCGCGAAGTGCGCAAGGTGGTCTGGCCCACCCGCAAGGAGTCCACACAAATGACACTGTATGTGTTCGCCTTCGTGGCGGTGATGGCCGTCTTCCTCTGGGCCACTGACAAGACCCTCGAATGGGCTTTCTACGACTTGATCTTGGGATGGAGGCATTGAGCCATGGATGTAGCTGATCAAACTGAAGGCCTTTTGCCCGTCGGAGCCGGTGCTGCTGAGCAGCCAGCCGTGGCGCCCAGCTCCAAGCGCTGGTATGTGGTCCACGCCTACTCAGGCATGGAAAAGGCTGTGGAGCGCAACCTGCGTGAGCGCATTGACCGCGCAGGCATGCAAGACAAATTCGGCCGAATTCTGGTTCCCACCGAAGAAGTGGTTGAGCTGAAGAACGGCAAAAAGGCTGTCACCGAGCGCCGTTTTTTCCCAGGCTACGTCCTGGTCGAGATGGACATGGCTGACGACACCTGGCACTTGGTGAAGCACACCAGCAAGGTGACTGGCTTCGTGGGAGGGGCTCGCAATCGGCCTTCGCCCATTTCCGAGGCTGAGGTCATGAAAATTGTCAACCAGATGCAAGAGGGCATTGAAAAGCCGCGCCCGAAAGTGCAATGGACGGTTGGCGAAATGGTTCGCGTCAAAGATGGTCCATTCACCGACTTCAACGGTGCCGTCGAAGACGTCAACTACGACAAGTCCAAGGTGCGCGTCTCGGTCACCATCTTCGGGCGGGCAACCCCTGTTGAGCTGGATTTCGGCCAGGTCGAAAAGGTCTGACCCCCACATCAAGGCTCGCAGGGCGCCTTTAATGCCCTGCCGTTGCTGTCCGGTGACGTGACACCGGCAAGAGGAGCCCAGGTTTCAACCCTGGGCGCTTGCACTCACCGGGATGAAGTCACTTCATCCCTTATTTCGAGATTTCATCATGGCCAAGAAAATTATCGGCTTGATCAAGCTGCAAATTCCGGCGGGTAAAGCCAATCCGTCGCCCCCGATCGGTCCAGCGCTGGGTCAGCGCGGTCTGAACATCATGGAGTTCTGCAAGGCGTTCAACGCGCAGACTCAAAGCATGGAGCCAGGCTTGGTTCTGCCCGTGGTCATCACGGCATTCGCAGACAAGTCCTTCACCTTCATCCTAAAGACCCCTCCAGCCACCGTGCTGATCAAGAAGGCCATCAAGTTGGACAAGGGTTCTCCTCGCGCCAATTCCCAAAAGGTCGGCAAGCTGTCTGTCGCCCAGATCGAGGAAATCGCCAAGACCAAAATGAAGGACCTCACAGCGGCTGACTTGGCTGCTGCGGTTCGCACGATCGCTGGTTCTGCCCGCTCAATGGGCGTCACGGTGGAGGGACTCTAAAATGGCCAAACTGACAAAACGCCAGAAAGCTCTGGTTGGCAAAGTTGAAACCACCAAGCTCTATCCTCTCGATGGCGCGCTGGCACTCGTGAAAGAGTTCGCTACAGCCAAATTCGATGAGTCCATCGATGTCGCCGTCCAACTCGGCATTGACGCCAAGAAGTCTGACCAGGTCGTACGCGGTGCGGTCGTGTTGCCCAATGGCACCGGCAAAACCAAGCGCGTGGCTGTGTTTGCACAGGGTGCCAAGGCTGAAGAGGCCAAGGCTGCTGGCGCTGATGTGGTCGGCATGGAAGACTTGGCTGAGCAGGTCAAGGCCGGCAACCTGAATTTCGATGTGGTGATCGCCTCGCCCGATACCATGCGTATCGTGGGTACGCTGGGTCAGATTCTGGGCCCACGCGGCCTGATGCCTAACCCCAAAGTCGGCACGGTGACGCCTGATGTGGCACAAGCCGTTCGCAACGCCAAGGCAGGTCAGGTGCAGTTCCGGGTCGACAAGGCCGGTATCGTGCACTCCACCATCGGTCGTCGTTCTTTTGACTCGGACAAGCTCGCGACCAATCTGCGCGCTTTGATCGAGGCCCTGAACAAGGCCAAGCCAGCCACCAGCAAGGGTATTTATCTGCGCAAGGTGGCGCTGTCTTCCACCATGGGCGTGGGTGCTCGTGTGGATGTGGCCTCTATTCAGGCTGCTTGATCGATATGAATTGAGTCGGGTGCGTGTCTGGCGCCCGATGATGAGTTTGGTGGGCTGCGTGGAAGGTTTTTTTGTTCCCCGCAGGTCATCCAAGACCGCTGGTGCAGCCCTCGTGGCTGCTTAATGGACGGCCTGAAAGGGCCGAAAGCCAGCGCAGATGGCGGCCCCGCTGAGAAGGATTTTTCCTGAACAAACGGTCGCTGAACCTAGGTGTGCCAGAGGTGTGAGCCAAAGGCACGTGGATGTGAGGAGTAGACC
>CANHBY010000160.1 GCA_947458895.1 Burkholderiales bacterium
CCGCCTGTCAGCCCACCAGGCGTTTGAGGATGTCGGCTTTGGCGCTGTCGTAATCGGCTTGCGAGATGAGCCCTTTTTGCAGCATGCTTTGAAGCTTGGCCAAGCGCGCCTCCGGGTCATCTGCCGCCGGGGCTGATGCGGCTGGTGTGGCTGGTGCCAGGGCGCCACCGGCCAATGCTTGGGTCATTGCCTGCCCCATGGCAATGCCTGAGGCTATGCCAGCCCCGAGGCCTGCCATGCCGCCTTCGTTCTGTGCGGCCAGGGGGATGGCTTGGGCCGTTTGGTACTGGGTGTACTGTTTGAGGTCGCCCGCCATGCCCATCGAGATTCGCGTGTCCAGGGCTTTTTGAAGTTCTTCTGGGAGCGAGATGTTTTCGATGCCCAAGCCATCGAGCTCGAGCCCATAGTTGCCGAAGGCGTCGGCCACCGACTGTTTCACCTGCTCGCCCAATGCGGCTTGATTGGCGGCCATGTCCAGGAACGGCACGCTGGCGTTGCCCACCAGGTTACTCAGCGCAGACACCACCAAGTTGCGCAGCTGAGCCTCGACTTCGTCGCGCGTGCAACGCTCGCGAGCGCCGGCCACTTGCAGAAAAAACTTGCCCGCATCTTTGATGCGATAGCTGTACATGCCAAAGGCCCGCAGCCTCACCATGCCGAAGTCTTTGTCACGCACCGTGATGGGCTGGGGCGTGCCCCACTTGCGTCCAATCTGCAAGCGAGTGGAAAAGAAGTGCACATCGCTTTTGAACGGAGACTCGAACAACTTGTCCCAGTTCTTCAGATACGTCATCACCGGGAGGGTTTTGGTCGTCAGCGTGAAGGTGCCGGGGGCGAAGACATCCGCCAACTTGCCCTCGTTCACGAACACGGCCGCCTGGGTTTCCCGCACCACCAGCTGGCCGCCGTACTGAATTTCCCGGTCGGCGATGGGGTAGCGAAATCCCAGCAGCTCATCGTTATCGTCAGCCCATTCGAGGATGTCGATGAATTGTTTGGAGATGAAAGAACCTAAGCCCATGTGAGACCTCCTTCAAACGATGTGTTGATTGACCCTATGACAAGCAGGCAGCATTCACAATGCCAACAGCCAACGAGGCAACGCCGATCAAGGCGCCCATGGCCGTGTTGTTGGACTCGATGTGCTGTGAAGCCTTGGGAAAAAGGCGACCCACCACGACGAAGGTGAGGACCTGCACCACCATGGCCAGCAGAGCCCAGATTAGGAATTTATCGAGAGAGTCGTTGTGCGTGAGGCTGGAGGCCAGCGTCAGGCAAAAGCCGAGCAGTGGGCCGCCCATGGAAAAAACAGCAGCTGTGTTGCCGCCACGGATCAGTTTGAATTCGTCGTGCGGTGTCAGCTTCGTGTAGGCCCAGACAAACAGCGCCAGCAAGATGATCGAAGCCAACAAATGAGTGGCGTATGAGGTCAGTTGTTCTAGCACCAAGCACTCCTTTGTATGAGTTCTCTTCGCACTGGCCGAGATTCTCGGGCTATGAGCGAAGGGTGGTACGACAATCGGCGTGACATTTGACTCAGAAAGCCCTTGCCGAGGCGCCCCTTGGGATGGTGTAGTGTTCGCGGCAGCCCCTCGGTCACGAGCCTGCAGTTTGAACACCTTGCCCCTGCTGCACTCCCCATGCCTAATCGTATATTGATTCTTGCAGTGTTTGTGGTCGCTTCCTGCGGCCTGGCCTATGAGCTGATTGCTGCCGCCTTGAGCAGCTATTTGCTGGGCGATTCAATCTTGCGGTTTTCCACCATCATCGGGTCCTACTTGTTTGCGATGGGGGTGGGGGCTGCCCTGTCTAAATATGTGCCCGAAGACAAGTTGGTGCAGCGATTTGTAGAGCTTGAATTGCTCACGGGTTTGATTGGTGGGGTATCGGCCACGATGCTGATGCTGGTGTTTGCCTTTTCAGTGGCACCCTTTCGCACAGTGCTGTATGCACTGGTGATGATTTTGGGTGTGTTGGTGGGAATGGAAATCCCTCTGGTGATGCGTATCTTGAATGCCAGGCAGACGGAGTTTCGAGAGTTGATTGCGCGGGTGCTGACCTTTGATTCCTTGGGCGCATTGGCTGTTTCCCTGTTGTTTCCGCTGGTTCTGGCACCCCATTTGGGCTTGGCTCGCAGCGCCCTGTTGTTTGGCATTTTGAATGTGTTGGTTGCGTTGTGGACGCTGCGGGTGTTTCGCGCGCAGGCCCAACGCTGCCGTCTGCTCGCCTTCAAGGGCTCGCTTGTGTTGGGGTTGTTGATCGCAGTCTTTGGCGTATCGGGAAAGCTGGTGGATTGGTCCGAGAAACAGCTCTTTGGTGACGAGGTGATTTTTGCCAAAACCACAGACTATCAACGCTTGGTGCTCACGCGCTGGAAGGACGACTTACGCCTCTACATCAATGGCAATCTGCAGTTTTCGTCGAGGGACGAATATCGGTACCACGAAGCCTTGGTGCACCCCTCGCTGGCAGGCTTGCCCTGGGCGCGCTCTGTGCTGATTTTGGGGGGAGGCGATGGGCTGGCGCTGCGTGAGGTGTTGAAGTATTCGCACATTGAGCAGGTGACCTTGGTGGACCTCGATCCTGACATGACCCGACTGTTTTCAAGCCAGCCGGAGCTGGTGGCGCTGAATCAGCATGCTTTTGCCGACCCGCGCGTCAAGCTGGTCAATGCTGACGCGGCGCTTTGGCTGGAGGAATCGCGGGATGTTTTCGATGTCGTGATCGCAGACTTTCCCGACCCCTCCAACTTCTCCCTGGGCAAGCTTTACTCGGTGCCGTTCTATCGATTGGTGGCGCGACATGTGTCTGAAAACGGGCTGTTCGCGGTGCAGTCGACATCACCCTACTACGCGCCGAATGCCTATGCTTCGATCAATGCAACCTTGCGAAGTGCCGGCTGGCAGACCACGCCGTATCACTGCTATGTGCCGTCTTTTGGCGAGTGGGGTTTTGTGATCGGTTCGAAGAGGGCGGGCTATGCCCCGCCTCAGGCCTACGATGTTCCTCTGCGCTTTTTGGATGCTGCGAGCACTCAGCTGATGTTCACTTGGCCACGCGACATGCAGCCTCGCGAGGGCGAGCCCAATCGATTGAATACACAGTCCCTTGTGCGTGAATTCGAGCAAGACTGGGGCAGCGTGATCCGATGAGCCTTCCGCGCGTTGATCGTCGAACGCTGCTGTTGGCGGCCGGAGGTGCTGCAGGGCTTGCGGGGCAGGGCGGCGCCTGGCGCTGGATCGAGCAGCCTGATCCGCAGATCTACCGTCCGGGTATGGCCGATGGCCACTGGCTGCGTGAGCAGGGGGCAGCATTAACTCAGCAGCTTCCCGATGAAACTCTGGACACTGGTGTCGCTATTTTGGGCAGCGGCGTGGCGGGCTTGTCTTGTGCCTGGCAGTTGGCTCGCGCAGGCTTTCGTGATGTCGTGCTGGTTCAGGGGCCAGAGCGGGATGGTAATTGCGCCGCTGGCCAATTTGGCGCACTGGCTTACCCGCGGGGTGCGCACTATCTTCCGCTGCCTTCCATGGAATCGCGCCATGTGCGCGACATGCTGCATGACACCGGGGTGCTTGAAGGCGATCCCTATGCCGATGCGCCTGTCTTCGATGAAATGGCCCTGGTGCATGCACCAGAGGAGCGGCTGCTGAAGGACGGGCGCTGGCACGATGAACTGCTGCCCATGCAAGGCATTGACCCGGCTCTGGCGGCTGAGCATCAGCGGTTTCACTTAGTCATCCACGATCTGAGTCAGGCCGTGGGGCGTGACGGAAAAAAAGCCTTCGCCATCCCGCGTCTGCTGTCTTCATCAGACCCTGCATTCGTCGCGCTTGATGCCCTGACGATGAGAGACTGGCTGGTCCAAAACCGATTTGAGTCCCCTTGGCTTCGCTGGTATTGCGACTACGCATGCCGCGATGACTACGGTATTGGGTCAGACCAAGCCTCGGCCTGGGCCGGATTGCACTATTTTGCTTCGCGCGGGGGGCGTGCGGCGAATGCCGACCCTGGGGCGGTGCTCACCTGGCCCAACGGGCTGGGTGCCCTGAGTCAAAAGCTGCGCGATCGAATTAAGCAACACCTGACCCCATTGCCCTTGCGTGAGTTGAGCGGCATGGCAATTCATGTTCAGGAAAACGAGTTCGGCACAGAGTCGTTGATCGTCGACCGAGCCAGTGGGCGGGTGGTGCGGTTGCGTGCGCGGCAGGTGGTGCTCGCCATGCCGCTGATGGTGGCGGCTCGCATCCTTGCGGGCGCTCAATCTGAGTTTGGCCTTTCAGCCCCGGCGCTGCCAACTTACGCCCCGTGGTTGGTGGGCAATGTTTTGCTGGAAGGTTTCCCCCGCGAGCGCGAGGGGTCGCCCCTTGCCTGGGACAACGTCATCTATGGCAGCCCTGCGCTGGGCTACGTGGTGTCTACCCATCAGCAATGGGGTCTCGCGAATCCTCGGCAGACTGTGTTCACAACATATCGCAGCCTTCATGACATGTCGTCGGCCGAGGCCCGGCGCTGGCTTCTCGAGGCCTCGCCTGATGCGCTGTGGCAATCGGCCAGCGAGGATTTGCGTGTGGCTTATCCGAGGGGCTTGTGGCGCCACGTGTGCAAAGTAGAGATCACTGTGCGAGGCCATGCCATGAGCTCTCCGCGGCCAGGCCTGCTGATGGATAGGACACTGCAGCAGGCGCGCCAAGGTGGCCGGCGCGTCCACTTTGCCCATGCTGATCTCTCTGGGCTGTCGGTGTTCGAGGAGGCCTCGTATTGGGGGTGCGAGGTCGCCAAGCGGTTGTTGGGTTGCTAAAAACTGCAGTTGGACGCGCCCGAGTGGGCAGCGCTGCGGTGTGCTGGCAAGGCGCGACAACGCGGCGGGCTCGTGCCCGCAAGGCGGAGCAACGCCGCCAGCGCGCCGCAGTGC
>CANHBY010000161.1 GCA_947458895.1 Burkholderiales bacterium
CATGTTCAAGCGATCACTGTCGCTGCCTCCGGCCAGCAAGGATTGATAGTCCAGATCCTTCGGCGGAATTGAGGGTGTCGCCATGCCTGCTTCAGCTTCAACGCGCTGTTGCAGCATCTCCAGCCCCACGGCGATTTCAACATTCGTCAGCCCACCTCCAGCCAAGTCAGCCCGGTCCGCCAGATAACCATCGACTTGCAAAAAGTTAACGGCCGCCTGTTTGATCAATGCCTGATCTTTGGCGCTCAACCCCTCTAAGCCTGAGTGAGCCCACTGATCGATCAGGCCCTGACAGCGCTGCTCTTCTGCTTTGGTCAGCTTGTTCGGATCGGCAATTTCGCCGCTGGAGGCCAAGGCGGCTCGCACATAGTCGGAAGGGAGCGGGTTGCCATGCAAACGCTTTTGATCGACAAGGAATTTCTGGCCCCCCTCCCAAGTCGGCGAGCCTGCACTCTGCAGTTCCAGCTCAGGTGTCCACAGCGATTGAGCGATCTGGTGGGCCAGCTGAGGCGCCAAACCCAGATCCAAAAGACGTTGCTCCATGGCCGCAGTGACGTCTCGGTCGTTGGACATGGCGGTGGCTTGGAGTAGACGCTCCGGCCCCAGGGGAGACAGCGGTGAAGCTTCAGCAAGCTGCTGCCGGCCGGTGTTGAGGTCATCTTCGGTGAAAACCTGGTCGGCGATGTTTTGGAACTGTCCGCCCTGAACCTGCTGCAGAGCCGCCATGCACCCCTTGAATCCTGACACACCCTCTACGCCAGTTTCGCTCCAGGCCTGACCGGCTTTGACCTGGGGATCAAGGGCGGCGCGCATTTGAAGGACCTTCCATGGATAGGCCAGTTGCTCGCTCTCGGGCTTCTTTCCATCGAGATTTTGCAGCAGGTGTTCAAAGTAGAGTTTGATTTGCCGATCTGAAATCCCCAGAAGTTCCAAGGCCTGCCCTTTGGCTCGCTCGATGGCCTCGGGCGGTAATTGGGATGCCGTAGCCAGCATGTGGTCAATATCGTCTTGACTCCATCCTTGACGAAAAGCATCGGCCACCGCGAGGCTCGGGTAGAGCAGTTCCGGGTCCTTGATCTCGGGCGGCATGCCCTTGATCGCTGCGACACCGTCAGACCACGCTGCATGGGTCAGGGTCAGGTCTTGACTAGCCTCGTTATCTGTAATCGGATCAATCGTCTTCCACTGAAGCGTCAGCCCGCCTTCCGCTGAGCCCTCGGCCTTGAAATCTTTGATGTGGCGCTCAGGGAGATAGAAACTGCTCTGCAATGGCCCGACACTGGCTTCTTGCTGCGGGTTTGCAGCGCCACGCTCGTCGGCTACAACCAACTCGAAGGTTGGCGAACCGGGCTGGGTGGACACCCTCAGGTTACTCCAACGGATCTTATCTGACCCCTGAGTCGGGTCGATCTTTTCAAGGGTGAGCGTACCGGTGGCATTCTGCAGCGAGTCAAAGAGATAGAGCGATGTGGGTTGGGCCGGCGTGGCTGGGGTTGCCTGGGCTTCGGGAGAGAAAACGGCCTGGGGAGCGGGCCCTACAGAGGATGCTGGCACTTGATACTTCCTTGACGAAAATCACAAATCGCGGAACCCGCGAGTCATAACCTCGTACATGTCAAGTTCAGCAACCGTTCAACATAGAGACTTACCCTAGTGTCGTGTCAGGGCTGAAATGTCGTTCGATCGCGCCGCCATCAAGCCCGCTGGCTAGGCGCGACGAGGAGTCATAGCTTCGGCTATGACGACGAGAAGCAACGACGCCATCGGATTTGAGGGCAAGGGAGCAAGCGGCATTTGAGCCTTGACACGACACTAGGTGTCGGGTTTCGTGACTAAGGCCGCCTCAGTCATCCCACAATGAGGCGTTCCTTGGGGCAACTGGCTCAGCCGTCAATGACTCTGCAGGATAAGGCTGCAGAAAATCCATGCTCTTGGCCGCAGTGGCATCCAGCCAAGCGTCGTGTTGATTTTCGGGAAGGATAACGACCATGCGCTTTTCATCGGTGGGCTTGTGAAACTTGCACATCAATGAGTGGGCCTGCGCATTGATGGTGAGCATGGTGTAGCTGTGGACCATCTCGCCCTGGGGCGATCGCCAGCAGGACCATAGGCCCGCGATGCCCAGAGGCTGGCTATCAGCTCTAGCGATTCGAGTGGCCACCGCCTTGCCGGAGCGCCAATCGGGTTCATAGAAGGCATCGGCCGGAATGATGCAGTGTTGCGCTTTCTTCCAAGCGTCAAGAAAACTTGGCTTGAGGGCCACCGTCTCTGAGCGGGCGTTGTAGGTGTGGCGTGCAATCTTGATGTCATCAGCCCACGGGGGGATGAGGCCGAAGGAACCGATCAGCGCCTCCCGCTGGGGCACGGCTTCGTCACCCCCATGAGCGAACTCGTGGCGCCGGATGAACAGGCCCGCGTAGCCGGGCCAAAGGTCCCATTTGCCGCCCTCGGGCAGGTGGGTGAGCCCGAAGTGGCGCAGGATCGTTGGGCGGTCTTTGACGGATTCGTAGTGGCTGCACATGGAGGGCAAATGGGCTCAGGGGTCGGAACGCGGCGGCGGCGCGGCACTTCATCGATCCGACGCCGCCTTATATGATGCCGCGGCTGGGTCTCGCTGGCCCAATGAGTTTGTATCTCTGAGGGACTGGTCTGATGGCAATGAACGTCGAGGCGACATCATGAAGATCTGGTTGGTGGGTGGGGCAGTGCGCGATGCCCTGATGGGGCTGCCGGTTCAGGACCGTGACTGGGTGGCGGTGGGTGGGCGCCCAGAAGATCTGTTGGCACAAGGCTATTTGCCGGTGGGGCAGGATTTTCCGGTGTTTCTCCACCCTCACACACACGAAGAAGTGGCCCTGGCGCGCACAGAGCGAAAAACTGGTCCGGGCTACCACGGCTTCAGTTTTCATGCCGCGCCACAGGTGACACTGGAAGAAGACCTGCTGCGACGCGATCTGACCATCAATGCCATGGCGCAAGACGAAAGCGGCCAGGTCATCGACCCCTATGGTGGCCAGCGTGACCTGGCTGACAAGGTGTTGCGGCATGTGTCAGCCGCCTTCTGCGAAGACCCAGTTCGCATCCTGCGCCTGGCACGGTTTGCGGCGCGCATGCCCGACTTCCGGGTGGCGCCCGAAACCATGAAGCTTATGCAAGACATGGTGCACATGGGCGAGGTCGATGCGCTGGTGAGTGAGCGGGTCTGGCAAGAGATTTCGCGGGGTCTTTTATCAGCGCAGCCCTCACGCATGTTTGGCGTTTTGCGTGAGTGTGGCGCCTTGGCGAAACTGATGCCGGAGGTTGATCGGCTGTGGGGCGTGCCGCAATCGGCGGTACACCATCCCGAGATCGACACGGGCGATCACTTGATGCGTGTGCTGGACGTGGCAGCGGCTGATCAAGCCCCCCTGACGGTGCGCTTTGCCTGCCTGGGACACGATCTGGGCAAGGGCACCACGCCCGTCAGCGAATGGCCTCAGCATACCGGCCATGAGGAGCGCAGCGCCCTGCTGGTGAGAGCGATGAGCGAGCGCCTGCGGGTACCCACCGAGTGCCGCGAGTTGGCTGAAGTCGTGGCCCGTGAACATGCTCATGTTCACGCCAGCGCGGCGCTCGATGCTGAGGGTGTGGTGCAGTTGCTGACCCGCTGTGATGCCTTGCGGCGACCCGATCGGTTCAGCGAAATTCTGTGGGCTTGCGAGTGCGACTCGCGCGGACGCCTTGGGTTCGAGCAAGCGCCCTACCCTGCACGGCAAACGCTGTGGAGGGCTCTTGAAGCGGCCATGGCCATTGACACCTCAGTGATTGCCAGCGCTGCGGCCAGAGCTGGCTTGAGGGGGCCGCAGATTGGCCAGAATATTCACGCGGCGAGGGTCGAGGCGGTTCAATCTCTGACCAGGTTGACCTGATAGCGACGCTCATTCAACCTGCGCAGAATATCGTCCACATGCTCGCGGCCTCGGGTCTGGATCACCACATCAATCTGAACCCGGTCCACCGAGAGTGAATTGAAGGCACGCTGGTGGTGGACTTCATCGATGTTGGCCCCCAGCTGGCCCAACTCATTGGCCACTTCGGCCAAGGCTCCCGGCACATCCTGCACATTGAAGCGCAACCTGGCCAGCCTCCCCGACTTGACCATGCCGCGTTGAATGATTTCGGCCAAGATCAGCGGGGCGATGTTGCCGCCACAAAGCACCAAGCCCACCTTGCGCCCGGCAAAGCGTTCACGGTATTTGAGAACCGCCGCCAGACCGACCGCGCCGGCACCTTCCACGACCGTCTTCTCGATCTCGAGCAGCATCAGAATCGCCAGCTCCACCTCGTCTTCACTGACCAGCAACATGTCTTGCACATGCTCGCGAATCAGTGGCATCGTTTGGGCACCGGGTGATTTCACGCCGATGCCATCGGCCACGGTGGCTGGCCCTATGGGGAGCTGAGCGTGATGAAATGCATTCCAGACACCTGGAAAGCGCTCGGCCTGAACACCAACCACTTCGACCTGGGGAGCCAGGGCATGCACTGCCGTGGCAATGCCACCAATCAAGCCTCCGCCACCCACGGCCACCACCAGCACCTGGAGATCGGGCTGCTGCGCCAAGACCTCCAGGCCGATCGTGCCCTGGCCAGCAATGATGGCCGGATCATCAAAAGGATGCACGAGGGTCAGGCCTTGCTCCTGAGCCAGTTGCAGACCGTAAGCGCGTGCATCATCGAAGGTATCCCCATGCAACACCACCTTGGCACCAAAGGCTTTGGTTCGGGCGATTTTCATGGGCGCGGCAAACCGGGGCATGACGATGGTGGCTGGAATGTTCAGCCGCTGCGCATGACAGGCGACGCCCTGCGCATGGTTGCCGGCAGACACAGCCA
>CANHBY010000162.1 GCA_947458895.1 Burkholderiales bacterium
GAAGAGCGCCTGGGCGTGTTGCAGGGTCAACTGCCGATCAGAACGACTCAGGTGCTCAAGCGGATCGGGCCCATGGGTCGTTTTGGCGGGGTTGTAGAGCCAGTTCCAAAGCTCTGTAAAGGCCACGACACCCACCCCAAGGGCCAACCCTGCGGCCATTCCCATGGGGCCACCCAACAAACCCCCGGCGACCATGGCGGCCAAGCCTCCACCGAGGCTGACCGACGAGCTGACGATCTGCTTGGTGTCGCCGCGTTGCATCGCTTGAATCAGGCCAGGAACGGCCATGCCCATCGCGACCAGCCCCAGACCCACAGATAAACGTCCGGCCACGGTGGCTGCTCGCGTCAGTGCACCGAGGGCGCGGGTCGATGAGGACATCAGCGTAGCGGCTTGCAGGCCGATTTCGGTCGCTTGCATCCCTGCAGCAGCAACACCTGTCCCCGCGGTCGCAGCACCATAGGCGTTTCCGGTCTGGATCGAGCGGTGCAGGGCAAATAGCCCTGTGATGCCGCTGTAAACCGCCAACGCGGCCCCTGCCGACATGAAGGCACCTGAGGCGTAGGCTCGTGACATGGATTTCGCTGTGCTCTCTTCCAGCTTGGCTTGAAGCTGGCTTTGACGCTCTGCGGGGTCTTGGCTCAGACCAGCCTCTCCCAACAAGGGCGCTAACACCTCCACGCCCTGCGCATCTGCCAGCTCAGCCATCTGGCTGTGGTTGGCTAAATCTTGTGCTGCCAATGCCATCTCGATCTCGGGGGTGTCTGGTGCTTTGTCTGTCGGCACATACTGGTCACCAATCTTCACGGATTGGGTGGTTTCTCCCCCTTGGGTCAGAGTTCGAACTGCGACGTTGTTAGGGGCGATCGTCTTTATGTCGGTGCTCTCTAAAACATCGCCGCCAAAGCGGTGCGCGATGACTTGCTCAGTTTGTGTCGTGGTTTGTGTCCCTCGGCTTTCCCAGCGCTGAGATTGGCCTTTTGTTCGAGTTCGAACAATCCCATCAGGGCCTTGCTCCAAGCTGACGTCGATATTTTTTTGTTCGTAAGAGCTGGCCATTCCCTTGGTCACAGCGTCTTGGCTCGAGCCGCGCCATATTTCTTCCTCGATTTTTTTGGCTCCCTCCGTTCCTGGGGTGGTGGTGCGCACAGTGCGGCTGTAGCTGTCGCCGCCTTGGGATGCCACCGCCGATGCGTCAGCCTTTTCGATCAACTCCTCTCGAATGACGCCACCACGTTGGATCACCGCTGTACGGTGCGAATAGGCGTCTGAGCCCACCGTCCGCGTGACCTCATCGAGACGGCTTCCATCCGCAGAAACATCTTGTCGAGTCCAGCGAACACCGCCACCCTCCACCACAGACCTCACGACCGTCCGTGTGCTTCCGTCTGGACGTTTTTGTGTCCAGTGGGTTTCGTTCAGTTGATGGGTAGATCCGTCGTTGGAGGCAGAGCGCGTTTGAACCAAGCTAAATTGGATGCCAGGACCCTTCGGATCAAGATGGAACTGTGCCAAGTCTTGTGCTGTGGAACCCTGGAGTTCTTGGGACACCTGGTTCACTTCAACCTGCGCCTCGGATTGCGACTGTGGCCCTTCCAAAAGCAGGGTTTCAGATTGCCGATCTTGTCTACCGTTGGCATCGGTATGATGGTCGGTGACGCGATAGTTTCCCTTGACCGATCCGGGTTCTATCGTGCGCACCGCTCCTTCGGTGAGATGTAATTCATCACTCAGCCGACCTGTTGGGGCCATACAAAGCGTGGTGATGGTTTTCTCCGAGGCCTCGCCGTCAATGGTGAGTTCACTCTCTTCACGGGTCAATTTTCCGCTCGGCTCCAGGGTCTCGCGGATGATTTGCAGCCGATGGGTGTTGGCAATACGCTCGGCACGCAAGGAGACAAAGGTTCCATCGTCATGAGCCATGTGGGCGACATGGCCTGAGTTGCCTGATGTTCCCGGATATGGCAACAGTTCAAATTTGTCCTCACCGAGCTTGGGAACTATGGCGTCTCGGCGTGCAGTGGCCAGTTGAATCTCTCGCTCTGAAAGCTGCTTTTCATCGACGAGGTAGGGCTTTGAAACGCTGTCGCTGATGATTTTTTGCAATCGACCCTTGGGTGGCGACGAGGCGGTGATGAAGTCATCCAGCATCGTCTCGGCCCAGTTGCTTAACGTGGCGTTTGAGCCCGACTGGACGGGCCGCTTGGAGCTGACGGGGTCGTAAACATCAAGGATAAGGTCATCGCTGGTCTTTTCGAACTTCACGACCTCGGTTTTGTCGTCCTTGTAGACAAAGCCCTCAACGAGGTATCCGCCTTCTGGCAAGTGATCTACCGAGATGTAGAAGTCCCCTGTTTCTTGAATCAAACGCGACAGGTCTTTTTCATCCAGGTAGTTGCGCAGCTCCGTATTGGCCATGAGCTCGCTAGAGTCCAGATGGAAGATGGTCTCGTGGGATTGGGGCTTCGCGGATTTGGCGGTCAACACGTCAAGCCTGGTGATCTTTTGCCCGGTATCCGCCCCCGGCTTTATGAGCAGCGTGGGTCGATCGTTTGAGGGCTCCTCCACACGCAAAGAACGAGTCGACAAATGGTAAAAAAAGAGGTGCGGCTCGCCCTTGGGATTGATTTCTTTAAAAACCGCGCTACCGTCTCGGCTCAGATTGGTATCGTAATCAACGGCCAGAGGTTTCCCGTCATACCAAACTGTTCCGCTGGGTGAGGCCGTTGAAACCAACCCCTCAACCTGGTTGTACATACGAAGATAGTCTTTGTATGTAGAGACCATGTTGTAGCCATTTCGCGCAACACCCGACCCCGAGAATCCTGAATGAATTTCAGCTTGATCAGCCCTGACTCGAACCGCCTCAAGGAATGACGCTGATGCTGGTGTTGAGCCGTGATGGAAGATGTAGTCAGCGTAGATCTGGTTGAGGTAGGAGGCCTTCATTTCCCTGTAAATGATTTTCGCAAATGAGCCCTGATCGTCTTGGCCCAGGCCCAGTTTTTCAGCGTCTCGCTTGACCCCACGAAGCACGCTGTCACGCAGGTAGGTATTGATCACCTCAAGGGAACAGTCGCCGCTTTTTTGGGGGGTCTGCCATGAGAGTTCGTTTGGCGGTACATCGATTTTTTGAGACCGATCAAGCTGATCGAGCCATGCATAGACATCCGTAGATTGAGTCGCCTGGTTGTTGGACAATCCCTCGTGGAAGCTCATGAGCTTGACGATGTCAGCAGCTTGAAAATTGGTGATTTCGTATTCCACAAAGGTGGAAAATTTCTTTGGGTTCGAGGGCGGGGAGGGGTGGTAACCAGTTACACCGCCCGCCGAATTGAAAAGCCGTACCAGGCACTTGGAGTCCCCCACATATTCGATTTCAGCCACCATGGCATGGTCGTTGGTGAAAGCTGGGATCAAGACTTTGGAGCCTTGGCTTTGGAACAGGTGTTCCACGATCTGTTCACTCAAATTTTTCCGGCCGGCTTCGTTGAGAGAAGAGAACCCTTCGAAAAGCGTCTGCATCTCTTGGATCTTATGGATGCTTTCATTCACCAGCGGCCTCATTCGAGGCTCCACGCGATTCAGCAGGTTCTCCAATGCTTTCACATAGCGCTTGTAGATTTGCATGGCACCCTGAGGGCTCACACCTTGCACGCTGGCACCGGCGGCAACGCGGAGCTCGCGATCTCCCACGCGTACTCCGCTGACTGGCGGCATGGTGGTGGACAGCGCATCGCTCAGTTCGACTTCCGATACGGAGAGATCACTCTGGCTTTCAGTGTCGTCATCCGTCCCCATGTCGTCACTCCCGGACCGTGTGTGAGCAACTGCATCGCCGGTGCTCGGCGGGTCCCCCTGACCAAGGTGGCCATAGAGGGTACCCAGAGCACCCTTGATGAGATCGTGGGAAGGAGACGGTGTGCCGTCTTGGGGTGAGTATCTTTGTGCCTGAAAAGGATGGGGTTGCGTGGAGACGGCGGGGAGCATGAACTATTTTTCCTGAAGCAAAGCTGTGAGCCCCCAACGAGCGAGGCGCAGCCTGATGCTTCGCATGCGGGGCGTTGTCTGGGCAGCGCAAAAGCCTATCGTCAATGGGGTGGGGACCGACATCCGTGTGGGCCCCGACCACCAGGCCAGAGACCGCAAGGAGTCGGCTATGACCTGGGAAGTCATCGCCGCTGGTGCCTTTGGTACTGACCTCAATGGCTACTGCTGAGTATTCTCGCCCGGTCTCTCGAGGCCAGGATGCGCATCCCCCTGGATCAAGGGGGGGGCTATGCGCGGAGTCCTTTGGACTCAAAGTAATGATGAGCGTGAAGTGCTCTTTTTTTCGAGCCACCACGAATGGTGAATCGATGAGCTCATCTGAAGCAGCGCGGATGACCACTAACATGTGAAAACAAACCAGAGCGCGCTGGTCAAGCCGCCCAGGCGTCAGCAGTTAGGTTTGTTATCCCTGTCAGATCACGTAGTCCCTCGTCGGTAATCTCGCTACAGCCACTCAACCACGGAGGATATGTAGGGTAGGTTGGGTAAGGTGTGCAAGACCAACGTCAGTGATCTCCCAACAAGAGGACAAATTCAGGGAGGATAGGTTGGTCAGTTGGGCAAGGTGTTTAAGACCACCGTCAGTGATCTCCCAGGAAGCGCCGGCCAAATCTAGGGAGGTCAGGTTGGTCAGTTTGGCAAGGTGTGCAAGACCACCGTCAGTGAGCCCACCGCTACCGGCCAAATTCAGGGACCTCAGGTTGGTGAGTTTGGCAATGTGTGCAAGACCACCGCCAGTGATCCCACCACAAGCGGACAAATCCAGGGAGGTCAGGTTAGTCAGTTGGGCAATGTGAGCAAGACCAA
>CANHBY010000163.1 GCA_947458895.1 Burkholderiales bacterium
CAATAAATACCAGACCGGCTTTGACCAGCCGTTGTTGTGCGCGATGTACGTCGACAAGCGGCTGGACGGCGTACAGGCGGTGCAAACCTTGTCGCGCCTGAACCGCAAGATTGCGGGCAAGGACGAGCCTTTTGTGCTGGATTTCGTCAACAAGCCGGAAGAAATCTACGCGGCCTTCAAGCCGTATTTCGACTCGACCAGCCTGCAAGAATCCGCCAACCCGGAGATGCTGCCCAGCATCAAGCACGAGCTCGATCAGTTGCAGATTTACCACTGGAGTGAAGTCGAAGCGTTTGCGCGCATCTTCTATCGCCAGCCGGATCGGCAGAACCTAGCCGACCACGCCCACATGCAGCGCCACCTGCAACCGGCGGTGGATCGCTTCAAGGCGATTGAGGGCGACGAGGTGCGCACCACCTTCCGCGACAAGCTCGGTGGCTATGTGCGGATGTATTCCTTTCTGAGCCAGATCCTGCCGTATGCCGATCCTGATCTGGAAGTGCTCTACAGCTTCGGCCGCTTTCTGCTGCCACACCTGCCGCTGGATCGTGACAACACAGTAGTAAAGATCGGCAACGAAGTAGAGTTGCAGTACTACCGGCTGCAGCGCGTTTCTAGCGGGCCGATTGAATTGAAGGTGGGTGAACCGGAAGGCGTGTACAGCCCCACCGATGTTGGCACGGGCAAAGCCAAGGAAGAAAAGGCCCCTCTGTCCGAGATCATCCAAGTCCTCAACGAACGCTTCGGCACCACCTTCACGGAAGAGGATCGACTGTTCTTTGATCAGATCAAAGAACGCGCCACCAGCAACAGCCAAGTGATCCAGACCGCCATGGCCAACCCGCTGGACAAGTTCCAGCTGGGGGTGCGCAAGCTGATCGAGGATTTGATGATTCAACGCATGGCCGAGAACGACAAGATCGTCACCCGGTATATGGACGACGGCGAGTTTCAACGAACGGCGTTTCCTATCCTGGCGAAAGAGATTTTCGAGGCTGTCCACGCGCAGCAAAAGCCTGCCGGAGATGGCGCGACTTGAGCCAGCCCGTAGCAACCCGCACAAGTACTCATAAGCTCGGGAGGCGAGGCGGCACATGGTCAACCGTCCACCACCAATAACTTGAAACAGGATTCCAGCGGGCAGTCCTGTGTTCATGTTCATGTGAGCTCTTCAGCATCGCTGATGCTTTGAGCCTCAATGCCTGAAGCCCTTATGCCCGAAGGGCTTCATATCGTGCGCGCACCACCCCCATCGCCCGATCGTAGGCCGGTATGACTTCATCGATGGAAGCCACGGTCATCGACAGATCTTTGAGCAGCCCATTGTCCAGGCCATAAACCCAACCGTGGACCACCACCTCCTGCCCACGCTGCCAAGCGTCTTCAACGATGGTGGTTTGGCAGACATTGAGGGCTTGTTCGACCACATTCAGCTCACACAGCGCATTCACGCGGTGCTCGAGTTTCAGGGTGTCGAGCCAGGCGCTGTGTCGGCTGCGAACGTCTTTCACATGACGAATCCAGTTGTCTGCCAGGCCTACGCGCCGGTCATTCATGGCCGCGGCCACGCCGCCACAGTTCGAGTGCCCGACCACAATGATGTGCTTGACTTTGAGCACGTCGGTCGCGAACTCAATCACAGACAGGCAGTTGAGATCGGAGTGCACCACCAGGTTGGCCACGTTGCGGTGAACGAAGAGTTCGCCTGGGAGCAGGTCGACCAGTTCATTGGCTGGAACACGGCTGTCGGCGCAACCGATCCAAAGATACTGGGGGGTTTGAAGGGCCAGCAGATTGGTAAAAAAACCAGGGCGCTGGGACTCCATCTTCTTAGCCCAGGTGAGGTTGTTTTCAAGGAGTTCGGTGAGTTGTTTTGTCATGATGTCGCGAGTAAAGCTTGCGCCGAGTTTAAGCAGTGGATGTGTCGGCGCCGGCCTTGTGGGTTTTTGAACCCAAGCCATCGATGCCCCGGGACATCCTTGCGCTTGTGTGATAGCTTCAACCCCGTTAGCTTGGTCGCGATTAATTCGTGGCCGCTCACTCAACCGACAACAGGAGATTTCAATGGCTTCGTCCAGGCGTGTTTTCTTGATGACCGTGGCAGCTGGTGGTGCGGCTTTGAGTACGGGGGTGCGAGCTCAAAGCATGCTGGAGGAGGGCGACCCGACGGCTTTGAGTTTGGGATACAAGGCCGACACCACCCAGGTCAACGCCAAAAAGTTCCCGAAGCATGCTGCCTCCCAGAATTGCAGTAACTGCGCGCTCTACCAAGGCAAGGCGGGTAATCCCTCGGGCAATTGCGCGATTTTTGGTACCAAGCAGGTCGCGGCGACCGGCTGGTGCAGCGCCTGGGCCCAAAAGAGCTGAAACTGATGTCGGCCTGCTGGTCCCCCAGGCTTTTCCACAAAATTCCCCCAAGTCTTCCACAGGGTTGTCCACAGCAGTGGCTTCAACTGCTGCCTATGATGTGGTGCTCGCCCGGTTTCACTGGGTTTCGAACACCACCACCCCTGGGGTCTCCTATTTATGTCTGCTGTTTTTTCTCCTCCTGAAGTCCCCCAAGGTTTCTCTTCTGACCAGGAGATATCGAGGCTGCGCATTCCCCCGCACTCCATTGAGGGCGAGCAAAGTGTTTTGGGCGGCTTGTTGCTGGACAACAGCGCTTGGGATCGAGCGGGCGACTTGTTGGTTGAGAGCGATTTTTATCGTTTCGAACATCGGCTGATCTATGGGGCAATTGCTGGGTTGATCAGCACGTCCAAGCCGGCTGATGTGATCACGGTGTTCGAGCAGCTTCAGGGCCTTGGCAAGGCCGAAGAGTGCGGTGGTTTGGTGTACCTCAATGCACTGGCTCAGAGCGTGCCAAGTGCCGCCAATTTGCGCCGCTACGCTGAGATCGTCCGTGAGCGGGCAGTGTTGCGCAAGCTCATTGCTGCGAGTGACGAGATCGCCACGGCGGCCTTCAACCCGCAGGGCCGTCAGGTCGACCAGATCCTGGATGAGGCCGAGGGCAAAATCTTTCGCATCGGTGAAGAGGGCTCCAAATCAAAGCAAGGCTTTGCCAGCATGGACCAACTGGTCGTGCAACTGATTGACCGCGTCAATGAGTTGCATGAAAACGGCGCCGAAGAGGTCACGGGTGTTCGCACGGGGTTCTTTGACCTCGACCGCATGACAGCGGGCCTGCAACCGGGCGACTTGATCATTTTGGCGGCCCGACCCTCCATGGGTAAAACGGCGCTTGCGCTCAACATTGGTGAGCATGTGGCCGTGAGCGAAGGCCTGCCGGTCGTGGTGTTCTCGATGGAAATGGGCGCCTCACAGTTGGCCTTGCGGATGGTCGGCTCTTTAGGGCGAATTGATCAAAGCCACCTGCGCACCGGCAAGCTCGATGACGATGAGTGGGGGCGTCTGTCCGAGGCCGTCGAAAGGCTTGGCAAGGTCAGCATGTACATCGACGAAAGTGCGGCCTTGAGCCCCACCGAGTTGCGTGCCCGCGCTCGTCGGCAGGCTCGCCAA
The DNA here is from genome assembly GCA_947458895.1 of Burkholderiales bacterium. GTDB lineage: Bacteria > Pseudomonadota > Gammaproteobacteria > Burkholderiales > Burkholderiaceae_C > CANHBY01. Next base: position 3,520 of record CANHBY010000163.1, read on the forward strand.
TGTGGCCAGTTGGGCCTGATCGTGGTCGACTACCTGCAGCTCATGAGCGGCAGCGGTTCTGTGAGTGAGGAAAACCGCGCCACCGTGATTGGCGAAATCTCGCGCGGCCTCAAATCGTTGGCCAAAGAGTTGCGCTGCCCGGTGATTGCGCTGTCTCAGCTCAACCGTTCGGTCGAGTCCCGGACCGACAAGCGTCCCATGATGAGCGACCTGCGCGAGTCTGGCGCCATTGAGCAAGATGCTGACGTCATCATGTTCATCTACCGAGATGAGTACTACACGAAAGACGCTTGCAAGGAACCTGGCGTGTCCGAGATCATCATTGCCAAGCAGCGTAACGGCCCCACCGGGGTGGTCAAGCTGGCCTTCATCAAGCCCCTGACCAAGTTTGAAAATCTGGCGCCGGGCAGTGCGGGCGGCTCAGATTATTGAAAGCCTCAGTTGAGCGCTTACTTCCGCTGGCAACACCCAATGAACGCTCAGAATTTCGCACACGATGAAGGCGTCCTGAGCTCAGCTGACAGGCTTTGCCTGGCGAAATTAGAAGGATATCTCCGCCGGTGAAGCTGCCTTTGCGCTCCTCGACTTCCTCACGCGCTGATGGACTGGACGCCCTGCGCGGGGTGGCCTTGGTCTGGATGGCGGCCTTCCACTTCTGCTTTGATCTGCAGTACTTCCATCTTTTGACGATCAATGTCTACCAAGATCCCTTCTGGACCTGGCAGCGTACGCTGATCGTCAGCCTTTTTCTGCTCTGTGCCGGCATGGGACAGGCCTTGGCCTTCCACCAGGGCCAGAGCTGGTTGCGCTTTTGGCGGCGTTGGGCGCAGATTGCCGCCTGTGCCGTGTTGGTGTCGATCGCGTCGTGGTGGATGTTCCCTCGCAGTTTCATCACATTCGGCGTATTGCATGGCATGGCCCTGATGCTCATCCTCACCCGTTTGGTGGCCTGCCTTTGCTGGCCCCGTGCGGTGCTGTGTGTCCTGGGGGGTGTCTTGATCGCTTTGCCGCAGATCGTCTCCAGCCCGCTCTTTGATTCGCCCTGGACCAACTGGATTGGCCTGGTCACGCATTTGCCGGTGGCCGAAGATTATGTGCCCCTGCTTCCGTGGTGGGGCGTGATGCTGTGGGGCTTGGCGGTTGGCCAGTGGTTGATTCACAGCCGCCCTCAATGGCTGAGTCGCAGTGACGCGGCCTGGGCAGCACCTGCGCTGGCTTGGCTGCCACTCTTGGGCCGCTGGAGCCTGAGCTTTTACATGCTGCACCAACTCGTTCTGATGGGCGCCATTATGCTTTTTGTCAGTCTTTGGCCCCGGTGATCTC
>CANHBY010000164.1 GCA_947458895.1 Burkholderiales bacterium
GGCTTCTGAGCCCCGCAACCCCGACCCAGCCGAGCCACCTACAATTCGCGATTCGGCATCGCTGCCAGTTTTGAAATCAACCCCTCCTGTATTTTGGACTTTTGCAGTGAGGGCCGTCGGGCCTGGAGCCCATTCAGCAAGGAAATTTCCACGTGTTTATCTCTGAAGCCATTGCCCAAACTGCACCCGCTGCCGCCCCCGCAGGCGACGCTTTCGGTTCCATGAACTTGGTTTTGATCGCCGTCATGGTAGCCGTGATGTATTTCATCGTGCTGCGCCCCCAAATGAAGCGCCAAAAAGAACATAAATCCATGCTCGACGCCCTGACCAAAGGTGATGACGTCGTGATTGCTGGTGGCCTGCTGGGTCGCGTGGCCAAATTGGGTGAAACTTTCCTGAACGTCGAAATCGCCAACGGCGTCGAAATTCAGGTTCAGCGGCAGGCGGTGATTCAAGTGCTGCCCAAGGGCACCTACAAGGCAGCCTGAGCCCTCTTGCCGCCCCGCGGGTCCAAGGTCTTTCTGACGCAGTTGAACGCCCTCTAAACCATGAACCGTTATCCCATCTGGAAATACCTGACCCTGCTGGCCGCCTTGCTGATTGGGCTGGTCTACACACTGCCCAATCTCTACGGCGAAGCCCCTGCAGTTCAACTCAGCAGCGGCAAAGCCACGGTCAAACTGGATGATGGTGCGGTCCAGCGGGTGGAGCGAGCCCTGGACGCTGTAGGTCTCAAAGCCGATTTTGTTCAGTGGGATGGGAACTCCGTCAAGGCGCGGTTCTCCGACACTGACACGCAGCTCAAAGCCAAAGACGCCATTGACAGAGAGTTCAATGCCGAGGGCCAAGACGCCCAGTACATCACTGCGCTCCATTTGCTCCCCCAAACGCCCACCTGGCTGAGAAAATTGCGCCTGCTGGGTGCCGAGCCCAAGCCCATGTACCTGGGCCTGGACCTGAGAGGCGGTGTGCACTTCCTGATGCAGGTCGACATGAAGGCTGTCGTCAAGAAGCGTATTGATACCCGTTTGGCTGAAGTGCGCAGCCTGATGCGCGAGCAAAACATCCGCATCAGCGGCATCACGCGCAGCGACCGCAGCATCACCGTGGCCCTGCGCGACAAAGAGGCTCTCGACCTCGCACTCCCCTTGTTGGACCGTGAACAGGCCGATCTGGTGTGGGCAGCTCCTGCCCCTTCCACACCTCAGGGCGATGAATTCAAATTGGTGGGCACCTTCAAGCCCGAGGCGCTGCGCCTCGTTCAAGAAGATGCCCTGCGGCAAAACATTGCCACCCTGCACAACCGGGTCAATGAATTGGGTGTGGCCGAGCCCATCATCCAACAGCAAGGCCTGGACCGCATCGTGATCCAACTGCCCGGCGTGCAAGACACTGCGCGCGCCAAAGACATCATCGGCCGCACCGCCAATCTTGAATTCCGCATGGCGGATGTCTCGGCGGCGGCGCGCGAAGCACTGGCAGGTGGGGCTGTATCATCCGACCGCGAAAAATTTACCGTGGGCCGTGGCGCGCCCGTGGTGGTGTTCCGTGACGTGATCGCCAATGGCGAAATGCTCACCAACGCCCAAGCCCAATTCGATCAATTCAACCAGCCCGCCGTGAGTGTTTCGCTTGACGCCAAAGGTGGCCGCCGCATGCGCGACACCACCCGCGCCAACATCGGCAAACCGATGGCCGTCATCCTGTTTGAAAAAGGCAAAGGCGAAGTGCTGACCGTTGCCAACATTCAGGGTGAGTTCGGCAGCCAATTCCAGATCACCGGCATGGGCACCAGCGAGGCCTCCAAAGACCTGGCGCTTCTGTTGCGCGCCGGCGCTCTGGCGGCCCCCATGGAAATCATCGAAGAGCGAACCATCGGCCCCACCCTTGGTGCCGAGAACATCAGCAAAGGTTTTGACAGTGTGGCCTATGGCTTCGCCGCCATCGCGGTGTTCATGTGCATTTACTACCTGCTCTTCGGCGCCTTCTCAACACTGGCCCTGGCCTTCAACCTGCTGCTGTTAGTAGCCGCGTTGTCACTCCTCCAGGCCACGCTGACCCTGCCAGGTATTGCCGCTATCGCCCTCACGCTGGGCATGGCCATTGATGCCAACGTGCTGATCAATGAGCGTATCCGCGAAGAGCTGCGCGACGGCGCCGCACCCCAAACAGCCATCAACACCGGCTATGACCGTGCATTTGCCACCATCCTGGACTCCAACATCACGACCTTGATCGCCGGCGTAGCGCTGCTGGCTTTTGGCTCAGGTCCTGTGAGAGGGTTTGCGGTCGTGCACTGCCTGGGCATCCTCACCTCCATGTTCTCGGCCGTGATGTTTTCGCGTGGCCTGGTCAACCTCTGGTATGGCGGCCAAAAGAAGCTCAAGGGTCTGTCCATCGGGCAGGTCTGGAAGCCCCAAGAGAACAGTTCCATCTCAAACTGATACGGCACCGATAAGGATTCAGCATGGAGTTTTTCCGAATCAAGCGTGACATCCCCTTCATGCGCCATGCCCTGGTGCTGAACGTGATCTCTCTCGTCACCTTCTTGGCGGCGGTGTTTTTCATCGTGACTCGAGGACTGCATCTGTCGGTCGAGTTCACTGGCGGCACCCTCATCGAAGTGGGCTATGCCCAATCGGCCGACATTGCTCAGGTGCGACAACAAATTGAGTCTCTGGGCTATTCAGAGCCTCAGGTGCAGAAGTTTGGCACCTCACGTGATGTGCTCATCCGGCTTCCGGTACGCCCTGACACGAAGCAAAGCGAGGTCATTGGCCGCGTGTTCGAGCAACTGTGCCGCTCAGTGAACGCCACGGTGAGCGTTCAGGAAATCCGAACCGACAAAGGCGAGCTCGTTAGTAAACCCGTGTGCGGCAAGTGGGGCGAGCAGCCGGTTGAATTCAAACGCAGTGAATTCGTTGGCCCCTCGGTAGGCGCCGAACTGGCATGGGACGGCTCGCTGGCCCTGCTGGCCACCATTGCCGGTATCATGATTTATTTGGCCTTCAGGTTCGAGTGGAAGTTCTCCGTCGCCGGCATCGTCGCCAACCTGCACGATGTGATCATCATCGTGGGCTTTTTCGCGTTTTTCCAATGGGAATTCTCGCTGGCGGTCTTGGCGGCCATTTTGGCAGTGCTGGGCTACTCAGTGAATGAGTCGGTCGTGATTTTTGACCGCATCCGCGAAGCCTTCCGCAAGTACCGCAAGCTGAGCACCAGCGAGGTCATTGACCACGCCATCACCAGCACCATGAGCCGCACCGTCATCACCCACGGCAGCACCCTGATGATGGTTGTATCCATGCTACTTTTTGGCGGCCCGACTCTGCATTACTTTGCCCTGGCCCTGACCATCGGGATTCTCTTCGGGATCTACTCCTCCGTCTTCGTGGCGGCAGCCATCGCTATGTGGCTGGGCGTGAAACGAGAAGATTTAGTTAAAGGCGGCACGAAGCCTGGCAATTCTGACGATCCCAACGCTGGGGCGGTGGTGTAGAGTCTAAACACCCTTCCCCTCGTGGCACCGATCCATGGCGAACCCGGCCAATTTGACGGCTCTTACTTTAGATTTGCGGCAGCACTTCTTAAAGGCCTGGATCGTTGGCTTGCCCGATCTGATTCTGAGCCTTGACTCAGCTGCCCGCGACCTTGCTTCTCATGTGGCCGAGCCGGCCCTGGTGAGACGCCGCCTCGATGCGGCGCACGACTTGCGCCAGGGGGCCAACGGGTGGCTGAATGGGATCACTGAAACATTCCAGCAGGCCGACCCCAAAGGCACCTTGAGCATCCGCATGCAGAATTTGGGTGTTGATCTTGGCTTGGCCGACCACAAAAGCATGGAGACCGACATCTTTGCCTCTCGCCTGGCCTTGGCCATGGCAGACGTCGCCTCCTCCGAGTTCGTCGATTTGAGGTTGCGCATCCTCGGCGCAGAAGGCCTTAAGGAATTTGATTCCCACGACATTCTCAGGCCGCAGGTCATCTCACGTGTCGTGATCAATTCATGGTGTTCGGCGGGGTTGAGTCTAGAAGCCTGGAATACCCTGCAGGCGCTGCTCCACCAGAAATTCTCCGACTTTGCACTGGGTGCCTACCATGAGGCCAACCACTGGCTCTTGAGCCGCGGTGTTCGCCCGGAAATAAACCTGCGCCCTTTTGTTCACCGCAGCCGAGACAGCATGCTGGCTTGCTTCTCCGAAAATTACGCAAAGACAGACATCATGCCCGATCGGGTGAGCGCGGCTAAGCCGGCCCACCACAACATGAACCTGCACGAGGCTGGGGAGGCAGTATTCGGCCGCCTGAACCCATTGCTAAATCAGGAGCTGCCAGGCTTCAGCTTGGCCCAAATGGCGTCGAAGACCGCCTTACCTCGGCTCAATGAGGCCATCATCAGCGATCGGAAGAATATGGCGGAGCCCTCGATCAAGGCTGTGGAGGGCGCATTGGCTGCCCCCTCCACAGCCTTGACCGACGACCTGCAGCGGCGCAAGAGGCCGCCGAAAAAAGCCGCCGCTCCCCCTCCCATGGAGCGTGCCACCATTGAGCTGGTAGCCATGCTGTTCCAGAGCATCCTGACTGAAGATCGCATTCCCGCCATCTTGCGGATTTGGTTTGCCCGGTTACAGATACCCGTGCTGCGCGTGGCTGTGGGCGAACCCGACTTCTTTGCCACGGCAGAACACCCCGCACGCCGCCTGATCGACCGCATGGGTTCATCGATCATGGGTTTCGATTCTGGCACTCACTCCATCGGCGACGCGCTACAGAAAGAAATCAAACGCATCGTGCAGGTGGTGGAGGCTTATCCCGA
>CANHBY010000165.1 GCA_947458895.1 Burkholderiales bacterium
CGGAAGTAAGCGGTCAACTGCGGTTTTTAGGGTTATAGATAGCGGTGGCGGACTGTGGAGCTTGTGGGCGAAGCCAGGCGCGGTGGGCAACTCGTAGAGTTGTCCACGGCAAGTCTGGCGGTGCGCGTAGCGCATCGTCCACAAATCCACAGTCCGCCACCGCTACCTATAACTCACGATTGAAAGATACAAGGTTGAACGCACACGCCACCTTACACGGCAGCAACACCCTTGCCGTCATCCCCGCGCAGTCGGGGGTCCAGATGTACGCTGCAGGCGCTGGATTCCCGCCTGCGCGGGGATGACGGTGGTGATCAACTTCCATGGCTCCGTCTCAGGACAGTGGGGCGCCTCTAGACACCCCCAAATTAAACACGCTCACAAACCAGCGAACGTTTCCACCCCATCAATATTTGCCAAATTTTGTCTTGGCCGCCGAGATGCAGCTGGCCTTGGCGTCGCCTGCCAAGGCATCACACTTTTCAATCTGAACTTTGTAGTCGGCCTCACTCTTCTCTGTCGCGGCATCCTTCTTCGCCTCGCCTATTTCCTCACTCATCTTCGCGTCGGCCAGTGCCTTGGCCTCGGCAGCCTTGGCCTCTTTCACGCAGATATCTTTGGCGTTGCCTGACTTGTCATCGCACTTCTCTTTGGCGACGGCATAGGCCGCCTCGGCCTTGGCAACCGCGAGCTTGTGGCGGTCGCCAGGCTTTGCGCTGAAGCTGTATTCGAGCTCAGCCAGCGCAACTTTTTCTTTGGCTTTGCCCTCTTCCAGACAAACGTCCTTGGCATTGCCGGCCATTGCAGCACATGCGGCCTTGTCGGCCTTATAGACCTCACTGATTCGCGTCTTTTGACCCGCATACTCAGCCTTGGTCATACCGGCCGCATGGGCGACCGTAAAGGCCTGAACAGCGGCAACCACCAGCAAGGCTTTAAAACGAATATTCGTGCTCATAGAAGTTCTCCCTTTTTTGACGAACGAGACAGCCCCAAATCACCTGCTAAATCCGCCCCAATAAGAGCAGCACGATGATGACCAACACGATCAACCCCAACACACCACTGGGCGCATAGCCCCAGCCTCTGCTGTGAGGCCAAGTGGGAATGGCTCCGACCAGCATCAGAATTAAAACGATTAGCAATATGGTTCCTAAGCCCATGGTCTTCTCCTTGGGGGGACAAATGGCGCCGCGGTACTGATGCGCGCTGCGTTGGCGGAGAAACGATCCCTGCATCAGCCCTATTTTTTGATCCAGGATTCATCCGCTTTTTTCTCCCAAGCGGACAACTGCTTCTCAACTTCATCCCTGGCGATTCCATAGTGCTCCTGGATCTTGCCGACAAGCTGATCTCTGCGGCCCGCCACGACCTCCAGATCATCATCCGTCAGCTTCCCCCATTGCTCCTTGACCCTGCCGGTCATCTGCTTCCAGTTACCCTGTATACGATCCCAGTACATAGGAATCTCCTTTCATCGTTGGCGATTTACAAATGCGGCCTCTTGGGGCCCCTTGAAAAACCCACCTTGCATCCCTTAACCAGGAATTGCAGCCTCATACAAGGTGGTTTTTGAGGGGGCGCCAAAGACTGGCTTGAGTTTTTAAGGCCGCACTGTGATTTCGTTTTTCACCGACTTCACACCATTGACGCCGCGTGCGATGCGCTCAGCCGTAGACCTCTCGTTCTGGCTCTTGGCAAAACCAGACAACATGACCGTGCCATTGAGTGTCTCGACGCTGATGCTGGCCGCATCGACCTCTTTGCTTTCGACAAAGCGGCTTTTAACCTGCGTGGTGATCGTGGTGTCGTCCAGATAGGCCCCCATGGTCTCCTGACCCCGATGGACTGCGCAGCCTGATCCAGCGATGAGGGCTAACACTGCAAATGCTGCAAACACAGCGTGACGAATAGGCATGGTTGATCTCCGTTTGTTGAGGGTGGCTTGCGTTTTGAGCCCCTCACCACGTTAAAACCGAGTTCCTCGCGGAAAGGGAAGGCTCACGCAGTCAAGGCTATGGCCCAGGGTCGCGTAGCCTCTTGCGCTGTCTCAATCGATGCAGCGAAGCCAAACCCCTGACGGTCTCGGTGCACCCAAGCAACTCCCGAGTTTGATGGCGCCGAGGGCCTATGCAAAAATAAAAGTCTTCCCAGTGATTACAGGGCTCGACGCCGCATCTTGGTGATGTCACACACAATTGATTGGGTTGTATGCAAGCAAGAGCCGCATGGCCCTTTGATGTCACGGGCCATGGGCTGGGTACCGTGAGCCGCTCCATCCAACAAAGGGTCTGCGTGGCACCGCCAAGCCCCTCGCAGCTCAAACACCTTCAACCTTCGAATGCCGCAGGCTTGGCCGCAACTGCGCTTGCAACTCTGATAACGGCAGGTGGTATCACCCTTGGCGCGCAAAGCAACATCGGGCTTTGGGCACTGGGGCAAGGCGTTCTCAGTCTGGCTTTCTTACAGTGGTTCGTGCTTCTTCATGAGGCGGGGCATGGCACGCTCTTTCGAACGCATGGCGTCAATCGACGGGTCGGTCGGCTCGCTGGTGCCTTGGCCCTCATCCCTTTTGAGGTCTGGCAGCGCATTCATGCACGCCATCACCGCTATACCGGATGGCAGGACCTGGACGCCACCACCGCGCTGTTGGTCCCCCGAGAGGTCTCGCGGCTGGAGAGGGCTGCGATCAATTTCGCGTGGTGGACTGGGCTGCCTCTTTTTTCGGTTCTCTACCGCTTGCAAAACTTTTGGAACGTTCCGCGAATTGCCCGTTTTTTAGGCCATGCCAAGGAAGCTCGACGGGCCTGGGCCAGCGTGATCTCGCTGGGCTTGATACTGACAGGACTGGTCGCGTTCATCGGGCCGCTCACCCTGGCCAGGGTCGCGGGGCCAGGTTTGTTGCTGAGCCTGGCCGCACAAGACCTGATCCTGCTCAGTCAGCATACCCACATGCCACGACACCTCTCTGGCGGGAAAAAAGTGCGGCCCTTTACACCCATGGAGCAAGAGCCCTTCACACGCTCACTGCTGCTCCCGGGGTGGTTGTCAACCATGCTTATGCACTTTGATTTGCATGAACTGCATCATCTTTATGTGCGAGTGCCGGGGTACCGCTTGCATCGCATTGCTTATGAACCAGCCAACCAAGTGGGCTGGGTGACCTGGCTGCGTGCGGCCAAGCGGCTATCGGGCGTCGAGTTTCTTTTCGGCAACCGAGAGCAGACCGGGCTGAAGCTTTGATGGAATCCCTGATTCGTGCGGCCTTCTTGGTGATCTGCCTCAGCCTGGCCGGCGTGGCGCATGTGTTGTGGCTGCGCAGCCCTGTGTCGCGCTTGCTGAGCCAGCCGGTCGATCAAGGTGTGACCCTGCGTGGTCGTCGGCTCTTTGGGGCGAACAAAATGCTCAGGGGCTTTGTCGCCATGCCACCCGCCACCGCGCTGGCTTTTGGCGCCCTCGGTGGTTTGCGCCCGATCTATCCGCCGGGCATCATGGATGCGCTATGGGATCTCAGTGCGCTTGGCTATTGCGCGCTCGGGCTGGCGAGTGGGCTGGCTTTCATGCTTGCCGAGCTGCCGAATTCTTTTCTCAAACGACAGCTTGATGTCGAGCCTGGAGGGCTTGCGACATCGACATGGCTAAGGCCGCTTTGCTTCGTGCTGGACCGATTCGATTCGACCCTCGGCGTGTTGCTGGTGGTGACACTGGCACTCCCAACCTCCTGGGCCACCTGGGGCATTGCTCTTTCTCTGGGTGTTGCTGGGCATGCGCTATTCAGTCATTGGCTGCACCGCGTTGGCGTAAAAGCGAGATCGTTATGAGGCTCCTATGTTGACCCTGCAGCCACTTGAGCACTGCACCACGAAAAACGTTTTCGGCGGCAAGGCCGCCAACCTGTCGCGGCTCATCGGCATGGGCTTCAAGGTGCCTGCCGGCTGGGCCATCAGCACTCAGGAAGGCCGGGAGCATCTCTTGAGCGCAGGGGTCCAAGAGGAGTGCGACGCTCTGCTGAGCGCCCTGCCCCACCTTGATGCCCCCACGCTGGCAAACAAGGCAGCCGCCCTCCGGCAGCTCATTTGTCAAACCGAGATCAGGCCCTCATTGCGCTCCTTTCTGGATACCCAAGTGGCCTGCGCCTCTTGGCGCTGGCCGGTGGCGGTTCGCAGCTCAGCCCTCGCCGAAGATTCAGCTGCAGCGTCATTCGCCGGGCAACTCGATTCAGTGCTCAACGTCAGCAACCGCGCCCAACTCGAAGACGCGATTCGAACCGTCTGGGCCTCGGCATGGAGCGAGCGTTGTCTCAGGTATGCGCACGAGGTCGGCGTCAGTGCAGGCGACACAGGCGTGGTGATTCAGCACCAGATCGACGCTCGCTTTGCGGGTGTCTTGTTCACGCGAGATCCGCTGGGCCAACGCGATGCAGCTGTCATTGAATATGTACAGGGGTTGGGCGACTCCTTGGTGTCGGGGCAGGTATCGCCTGAGCGGGCGTTGGTCAGCTACCCGGCCCTGAGCGTAATCCTTGAAATGCAGGGCGGCACGCCGGCGAAGCACCCCGACTTAGAGGTGCTCATCGACCTGGTGCACAAGGGACTTGAGCTGGAGCAGGCTTTTGGCGGCCCCCAGGACATTGAATGGTGCCTGGACTCGTTTGGCCAGCTCTGGCTGCTTCAGTCGCGCCCCGCTGTTGTGGCTCAGATGGCCGCTCGCGTGACTTGGTCGAACGCGAACATCGCGGAAAACTTCCCCGACCCCGTCACCCCTA
>CANHBY010000166.1 GCA_947458895.1 Burkholderiales bacterium
AAGCCATGGGCGCTGAAGCGGTGATTCCGCCGCGCAGTTGCCAACGAAGCCGAGCCTTTGACTCCAAAACCTATCGTGCCCGCAATGCCATCGAGCGATGCTTTGGGCGACTCAAACAATGGCGCCGCCTCGCCACACGCTACGACCGCAAAGACTCAAACTTCCGAGCATTCCTCTGCATCGCCTCTTTCCTCATCTGGCAACCAACTTGAATGTCGATTCAGCCTAGCCCTACTCTTCGATGAACATCACCACGGCCAGAGGGCCCGGACAATCGCCTTCATGCACGCAGTAAGGGCAGGGCCTGGGCACAGTCAGCGATGAGGTCGGCGGCGGATTCCAGGCCCAGAGCGAACCTCACGACCGTGCCCGACCATGACGGCCTTTGGCGCAGTGTCACCAAATCGTAAGGCACCACCAGGCTGACAGGGCCTGCCCACGAGTAGCCGAGCTTGAAAAGCTTCAGCCCATTGAGGAAGGCATCCATCTTGACCTGCTCAATGCGCGCATCGAGCACCACTGAAAACAAGCCTGCCGCACGTGTGCACAAGGCTTGCCAATTGGCGTGGCCGGGGCAGCTGGCGAAGGCAGGATGCAGCAGCTGAACCACCTCCGGCTGTGCAGCCCACCACGAAGCGAGGGCGCGGGCGCTGGCATCCTGTGCGTCATAACGCAGTGCCATCGAGGGGAGTGAGCGTAAAACCAGTTCGACATCATTGGCACCCATGCCCCAGCCCATTCTCATGTGGCTCAACTTCAAGGTGTGGTGCAGTGAAAACTCACGTGTGGTGACAGAGCCCATGAGGATATCGCCCCCACCTGAGGGAAATTTGGTCAAGGCCTGCACAGAGATGTCAACGCCAGAAGCGCCATCCCCCAACACATCGAAGGGGTTGAAGGCCAGGCCGGCACCCCAGGTGTTGTCCAGCGCGGTGGTGAGGCCACGCTCACGTGCCAGTGCCAACAGGGCTGGCACGTCAGGGAACTCCATCGTGACCGATCCTGCGGCTTCAATCCAGATCAGCCGGGTTGCCGGTGTGATCAGTCCCGCAAGGCCTCGAAGGTCCAGGGGGTCATAGAGCCGATGGGTGATGCCCCAGCGAGCCAGTTCGTGCCGCGCCAGTTCCTTGTTGGGCCCATAGGCATTGTCTGGGATCAACACTTCGTCGCCAGAGCGCAGCAGCGCCATGTTCACCAGGCTGATCGCTGCCAAGCCGCTGGGCACCAACAGGGTCTGCAGACCACCTTCCAGCGTCGCAATGCGCTCTTCCAGAATGAAGGTGGTGGGCGTGCCGTGCAGGCCGTAGGTGTAGCCGGTTTTGTCTCGCCACTGCCGTTGACGCAAAGCAGCTACGTTGGGAAAAATCACCGTGGACGCCTTATGAACCGGCGGCATGACGGCGTCAAAGCCCTCGGGCGGCTGATAAGGGTGATGAATGAGCCGGGTGGTGAGGTCTGTCATGTCTTACTTGGCTGGAACAAATCAGGCTGCAATTAAACCGCAGTGCTGCCCAACCGGGTGCGTAGCGATTGCACCCAAAAGGTGATGGGGTTCGTGTGCGAAATTCTTAGCGTTCATAAGGTGTTGCCAGCGGGAGTAAGCGCTCAACTGCGATTTTTTCAACAGGCCCATCGTGCCAGCCCACTCAGCCGGCATCACGCTGTGTGGCCGAAATTTCCTGCAAACGTTGTCGCTCTGCCCGAGCAATGAAGTAGCTTGCCAGTAAAACACCCACTGCCACCACGGTCACCGTGACGGTTGCCACCGCATTGACAGTCGGGTCGAGACCCAGCCGGGCTCGGGAGAAGATCACCAGGGGCAGTGGCGTGGCGCCGGGACCTTGCAAGAAGGCTGACAGAACCACATCATCCAGCGAGAGGGTGAAGGTGAGCAGCCAAGCTGACATCAGAGCCTGTGCAATCATGGGCAAGGTGATCAGGTAGAACACCTGCCAGGGTCGCGCGCCGAGGTCCATCGCCGCTTCTTCGAGTTGGATGGGTAGCAGTTTGAGCCGCGCTTGAATCACCACGGTGGCATAGGCCATGCCCAGCAGCAGGTGGCCCAGCCATATCGTGATCCACCCGCGCTCGGGGAAGCCAAAGGCACGTTGGGCGGATACCAGCATCAGCAGCAGCGACAATCCCACGATCACCTCAGGCATGACCAGTGGTGCATTGATCATGCCGCTGAACAGTGTGCGGCCACGAAAGCGGGTGTACTTGACGAGGGTAAAAGCCGCCAGCGTACCCAGCACGACCGAGACCGTGGCTGTGCAAAAGGCGATCTTCAGCGACAACAGCAGGCCACCCAGAATTTCTTCGTCATGGGCCAGCGCCTCATACCACTTCAGGGTGAAGCCGCGCCATACATTGGGCAGGGGCGAGTCATTGAACGAAAAGATGACCAAGGCCACGATGGGCAGGTACAGAAAGAGGTAGCAGGCCACCAACCAAGCCCGACCAAACCAGCGGTTGAAGGTTGGGCTGAAAATAGCCGTCAAGGGTCGGCTCATGGCTGCGCCTCGCTGGAAGCGGCTTTGTGTTTGTCAAAGAGTGCGAGCGGCACAATGATCAGCAGGATCATGATCACGGCCAAGGTACAGGCCAGCGGCCAGTCGTTGTTGCTGAAGAACTCATCCCACAACACACGGCCGATCATGAGGGTCTCGGGCCCGCCCAGCAGCTCAGGAATCACATATTCACCTACGCACGGAATGAACACCAGCATGGCGCCTGCCACGATGCCTGCCTTGGACAAAGGCACGGTGATTTTCCAGAACGCAACAAACGGCGTAGCGCCCAAATCGGCGGCGGCTTCGAGCAGCCGAAGGTCCATTTTTGACAAGGTTGAGTAGAGCGGTAACACCATGAAGGGCAGGTAGGTGTAGGTCATGCCCAGCACCAGCGAGAAGGGTGTGTTGACAAGTTGCCCTGCAGAGGGAACCAGCCCCCAGGCCGCGAGCCACTGATCGAGATGCAAGCCCACTACCAGCTCATAAACCCAACCCCCCTCTGACAGCAGCCCCTTCCAGGCATACACCCGCAGCAAAAAGGAGGTCCAGAAGGGCAGCATCACCAGCATCAGCAGGGCTGGCTGGACCGTGCTCTTGGCGCGCGCCATGAAATAGGCAAAGGGGTACCCGATCAGCAGGCAGAAGAAGGTCGTGCAGGCGGCGTACTTGATGCTGGAGATATAAGTGTCGAAGTACAGCGCATCTTGGGCCACAGTCAGGTAGTTGCCGAACTTGAGGCTGAGCAGTACCACCCCGTCTTGCACCTGAAGGAGCTCTTTGAAGGTGACACCATCGCTCTGCGAGACGCTGATTTTGAGCACCATCAGGAAGGGCAATAAAAAGAAAATCAGCAGCCACAGATAGGGCGTGCCGATCACCAGGCTGCGGCCACTGAGCCATCGATTTTGCGGCTTGGCAAGAGATTTTTGGGTTGTGTCGTGAGCCATGGCGAGCCTCAGGAAGTCAAGACCACTGGGGCCGTGCCCGACCATGATGCCCAGGCTTGATCGCCGGTTTTCAGGTGAAGGGGGGCGTGGCGCTCGGCGTTGCTGGCACTGATGCTCATGGCTTGCCCACTGGGCAGTGCCAGGTGGTAAACGGTATAGCTACCGAAATATGCGATGTCTTTGATGGTGCCGCGCATTTGGTTGAGCCCGGTAGGCACGCCCTCAATGAGGGTGGGCGCCTCGGCACTGATGCGGATTTTTTCGGGGCGCACGGCAATCGTGACGGGCATGCCCAAGGTGCCGGTCACGCCGTGGCCTACAAAGACGGGACCCTCTGCACAATTGACGACCACATGGTCGGGCTCATCGACCGCAAGGTGGCCCTCCAGCAGGTTCACGTTGCCGATGAAATCAGCCACAAAGCGATTGGCCGGTGTTTCATAGATTTCGTGGGGTGCACCGACTTGCAGCAGTTTCCCCTCGCTCATGATGCCGATGCGCGAGGCCATGGCCATAGCCTCTTCTTGGTCGTGGGTGACCATTACGCAGGTTACAGCGACGTCGTGAAGGATGTTCACCAATTCGCGCTGGGTTTGCTCGCGCAGTTTTTTGTCCAGCGCCCCCAGCGGTTCGTCGAGCAGCAGAAGCTGCGGTTTTTGGGCCAGGCTGCGGGCCAAGGCCACACGCTGTTGCTGACCTCCAGAGAGCTGATGAGGCTTGCGTTTGGCATAGGGCGTGAGCTGCACCAGCTTGAGCATGGCCTCCACTTGGGCTTTGATTTCGGCGCTGGGCTTAGCGTTGCGCCGCAGGCCGAAAGCGATGTTGTCCCACACATTCAGATGGGGAAACAGCGCATACGACTGAAACATCATGTTCAGTGGCCGCTCAAAAGGCTGCATGCTCACGAGGTCTTGGCCATCGAGAATGATCCGGCCTGAGGTGGGCGTTTCGAAGCCCGCCAACATGCGCAGCAAGGTGGTCTTGCCGCAACCTGAGGAGCCCAGCAGGGCGAAAATCTCCCCCTTGGCAATCGAGAGGCTCACCCGGTCTACGGCACGTTGTGTGCCGAAGCTTTTGCTCAGCTCGATGAGTTGAAGAAAATTGGCCTGGGGCTGCGTGGCGCCGTCGCTCGCGCGGTTCATGGAACGGTCTCCAGAGGGGATGAGAGTGGGAGGTTGGGATGCAGCTTTGAAGAGGCAAGGAATCCGTTGTCAGGCGTGATTTTGATGCACCTTGGGGTCAGATGATTCTTCAGAAGGGGTCTCAGCAACGATCCGTCGAACCAGCGCCGCAGGGGGG
>CANHBY010000167.1 GCA_947458895.1 Burkholderiales bacterium
AGGCCAGCGTAGCGGTTATGTTGCTTTGGGGGGCGGGCTCGGGGGTGGCAATGGGCGCACCCGGAGCGCGATACTTATCTTTCAAAACGATGCTCGCGCGATTTTGCGGCAGGTGCTTGATGAAGGGCCTGGCGCCGATGTTCGACTTGAACATGAAGTATTCACCAGCTCGGTTGATCGCATAGCGAGTGATGGAGTAGCCGATGATGGAGCCACCGGTGGGTGCACATTCCATGTGTTCTTCTTGGCTCACGATCTCAGCCTCTGAACCATCGAAGGCCAGGCTGTCGACGTTGGATGACACACGCAAGCCGCGGAACTGCTCATCAGCGTCGATCCGAAATTGGGTGATCCCTGTGGACTCTTGTCCCGCTCGTTTCGCTCGTCTTGTAATCAACAGACCCAACAACACACCCAGGCATAGCAACGCAATATAAAGAACCATGTCACACCTCCGCTTGAAACCAGAAATGGCGGATCAATCACCCCGCTGCGGCCTGTCCGCAGAGCCGGCGGGTCGTGCCGTGAAATCACGGCCTGCGAGCGATTGATTGTGCCCACCGCCTTTGAGCGCGTGTTCGCAAGCGCCTTGCGGAACATGGATCACCTGTCTCAAATTCACGCAGAGCCCCGACTATTTTCAAGGCCAAAATGGGCTTAAGGCCCCTAAAAATGCGGCTCGCAGCCCATCAAGCCTGAGTTGAGCTCTTGTTTTCGGCGCCGAATTTCAGATCGTTGGCCCTGGAAAATTTAATCTAATACACGCCCTAGCCGCTAGATAGCCAAAGCCGAGAGGGCAGGTGTCATTTGAGCATCCATCGGATTGAGTGGGTGCAAGGCTGACTCAAGATGGATTGAGGGGTTTATTTTTTAGACTTGACCCCCGCTCGTTGTGACCCTTGCTCGCGTTCAAAAGACAAGACCCCCCGAATTTAGTTGAGACGGTCTGGTTATGGCTGAGTGCAGATGACAGGGCTCTCTGCTCGCCGAGGTGAGGTGCCTACTTTGGGCCGATGAAACCCGTGCATAAGTCGGTACCACAAGCACACAGACCCCACGAAGTCAGACTTGAAACCAGGCTTCTTAGGCGGCCTGGGCAGGCTGAACGACTCAGGCCAAAGCGTTAGCAAAGGCGGCATCAGTGTCATCGCCTGTGATGTTCAAGCGCGCACAGGAAATACACCAGGTGGCCTACCCCACGCCTTCGACGCCAGCCCAGCGCAGGCCAACCTCAACGCCCAGGTATCGATCACCCAGGCCTTCAGTAGCGCGGCCCCGAAGGCGGTGGTCGACTATGCGCAGAGCCGGATCAAACTGGCCGAACAGCAGCTCGCCCAAGCGAGGCAAGAGGCCGATCCGCAAGTGCAAGAGTAAGCCGAACGTCTGGCGTTAACATCTATGGCCGCTGCAGCGTTCTCGCCGGCAGCCGCCTTGATTGATGTCCCATCGCCTATTTTTCGGCAACTCCCTGACTCTTCCGAAACAGAGACCCACATGACCGTTCTCAATCCTGGCGCCAACGCGCCTCTCCCCTCTGGAGACCTGAATGTCCTGATCCGCCACGGCATCATTCCTGGTGTCGACCTTGACGTGTCCGCCTTTCTTGTCACTGAGACCGGGCGGGTCCGCTCGG
Source organism: Burkholderiales bacterium (assembly GCA_947458895.1). Classification (GTDB taxonomy): domain Bacteria; phylum Pseudomonadota; class Gammaproteobacteria; order Burkholderiales; family Burkholderiaceae_C; genus CANHBY01. The sequence continues at coordinate 1,634 of CANHBY010000167.1, forward strand.
ACGCAGACATGTGCTTCTACGGCCAGCCATCCGTCGCCCAGGGCGCTGTGGTTCGGAATGAGTCAGCCAACGGAGAAGCCCGTTTCACCGTCATCCCCGCCCTGGTTCCCGCCGGGATTGAGAAGGTGCTTTTCACCGCCACGATTCACGAGAACCGTGCCTCATTCTCCAAGCTTTCGGACATCACATTCGAGGCCAGCGGAGTGCGGGGGCAAATTCCCTGTGCTGGCATGACGGAGACGGCGCTGATCTTGGCCGAGCTCTACCAGCGCAATGGGGCCTGGAAGGTGCGGGTGGTGGGGCAGGGATTCAACGGCGGGCTTTCGGCGCTCGCGAAACATCTCGGCGTGGACATCGCTGAGCCAGCTCCGACGACAGTGCAGCCACCGCCTCTACCCTCGCCCACACCGGCGCCAGCGCCGAGCTCGGTGAGTCTCACCAAGGTATCGCTGACGAAGCAGAACAGCACCGTTTCGCTTAAGAAGGACAACGGGCAGTTCGGCAAGATTCGGGTCAATTTGAACTGGAAGCAGAAGGAAAAGAAGACAGGCTTCTTTTCCTTCGGATCCTCGAATGTGGACCTCGACCTTGGCGCCTTCGTAGAGACGCGTGACGGTCAGAAGCACGTGATCCAGGCGCTTGGTGATTCGTTTGGCAACTTCCAGCGCGAACCCTACGTTCAGCTGCTCGGTGATGACCGTACAGGCACTGTCACCGACGGGGAATGGCTGGAAATCAATGGAGACCGCTGGGCAGAAATCAAGCGTGTTCTGGTCTATGCATTCATCTACGAAGGGGCCCCGAATTGGCAGGAGAGTGACGGGATTGTTCGGGTCCTTGTCCCAGGTCAACCGGAAATCGAGGTGAAAATGAACGACTACGGTGATCCGCGCGGCACCTGCGCCGTGGCGCTGTTCGAAAATCGTGGCGGGCAGATCTTCGTATCGCGTGAGGTGACCTTCCACAAAAGCCAGCGCGAGTTGGATCAGCAGTATGGCTGGGGATTTAGCTGGAGCAGCGGTAGGAAATAAGCTGTCTCAATTTTTTGAGCCTCTCGCCAGGCCGGCGGAGGCTCAAGGCCTTGCCAGGACTTAACCCCAATTTTTTGCAGGCATTTCCACTTCAGCGGTCTCAAAATCCACCCATCAAGTCATCCATGTAAGGCTCGTGCCGAGCCACCTGCTTGAGATACATCTTCTGCTCCTTGAGCCACCGCTTGAGTTCAGCACCGTTTCGCACGCGAATCAAATCGACTTGTGCGGCATCAAGCAGGCCCTCTAGCGAGCGCCGTTCACTGACAATAGGGCTGGGTGAAGGGCGCTGGCCAGTTGCCGAAAAATCGCCCGCAGGGTGCGGTGGGCATCTTGTTGCGGGGGTTGCGCTTGTTCCGAGTGGGCCTTCGGCGCCTTTTTGGCCCGCTTGGCCTCGCGCTTGGCTTCACCCTTGGCGTAACGCTTTTCTTCCTCTTTGGTCATGTGGGCCCTGACCGCAGCCATCATCTCCTCTGGCGATGTGGCGGCGCCCGAACTCGGCACATGCTGGCCTGCCAACTCTTGCATCATGGCTCGCAAGGCTTCTTGAGCCACAGCCTCCTCTTCGGCCTGTTGCGCTTGTTCTTCTGGCGGATGGCAGAGCTCAAACACGGCCTGCAACTCCGCATCATCCTTGGTCTCTCAAGATTTGATCGCTCATATCTCTGACCTGCGGGGTGACAAACTTCTCGGCGACGGCAGCCTCAGCTTTGAGGGGTGTCTAACCGTTGTCTCGAGGATTATCTGCTGCATCCACTGTCAAGCCCTAAGGGGGGTGGGGCATTGCCGCGTTGGCCGATGAGCTACGCTTGCTCTTTTAGAAATGCCACTGAGGGTGAACTGCACCCAATGGATTGATTGCCTTCGGGTTTTCTAGCTCAGAAGATGTCCTGTTTTGACAAAAATAGTGCAGCCTTCTTTGCTGAAAGGCTTGTGCATGCTCATGTGAGGACTCCTGATCCAGGAGCCGGCAGGGTAGCGACCATGCTCATCTTCAAACACACCATCGACCACAAAGATCTCTTCGCCACCATGGTGTCTGTGTGGATTGAAATAGGTTTTAGGCGCCCACTTCACCAAAGTTGATCCGCTGCCCTGTTGCATGAGCGGCATGACGTTCAGACCGGGCACCATGCCTTGATACCATGTAGCTGACTTCGTATCAATGACCTCACGCTCCACTTGGCCTGGACCAAGGTGCCGCAACTTGACGAAGAGTGTGCAGCCAGGTTCACTGAAAGGCGCATGGGAAAAACCTGGTGGATTCATCATGTATGAGCCGGCGGAATAATCACCTGTCTCATCGCTGAAGACTCCGTCCAAAACGAAAATTTCCTCACCCAAGTCATGGGTGTGCATTTGAAACTTCGATCCCGGTTGATAGCGAACGATAGAAGTGGCTTTTGCCACTTCGTCACCTTGTCGCTCAAGCATGCGTCGCTCCACTCCTGGCTCGGGGCTGGCAATCCATGGCAATTCATTGTGATTGATCACGACCCTCTGGCTGTAATCAGCGTTGATGTTCATCTGTTTCAATTTCGGCTTTTGAAAACACTTGAAAGCATAGCAAGCTAATTGGAAGCAGGCGTTCAAGACAAAACTCCTGCTATCGCTTACAGGGGTTTGTTTATTGGTGGGCCCACCAGGACTTGAACGGCAGGCTGTTCGGTGAATTTGCAGAAGAATGGTGGAAAAAAGCAAGACTTGACCCTCGCTCTCCATTTGGCGCAGATTGCCCAGAACTGCGCCACAGTTGCGCCATGTGCATTTCCAACGGCCCAACGCTGCCATGTCATCCACCACAGACTCACTGAACAGCATCCGGGCCTCTGAGCGCGGATTGGCGCTGGCCGAACTGCTGGCCGCTCACCCTGGCGTGGCCAGGCGAACAGCACAACGATTGATCGCGAAGCTGATTGAAAGCGGCCAAGTTGCAGCAACGGGTGAAGGTTGGGCCCACCGCTATTTTTCTGCAGGTGCACAATCTTGCAGCGGTGCACTGGCCGCCAGAGTAGACAGCTTCCCGCCTTTTATTCCCATGTCCGCCGACAGCCGAGACATCCTTGCTTACATCGACCA
>CANHBY010000168.1 GCA_947458895.1 Burkholderiales bacterium
CCGATGGTCGCGAGCTGGCTTATGTATCGTTTCAAAGCCAAAAGGCTGTGATTTACATTCAGGAAGTTCAATCTGGCAAGCAGCGTGTGGTGGCAAACTTCCGGGGCTCGAACAGTGCGCCGGCCTGGTCGCCTGATGGGCAAATGATTGCCGCCACCTTGTCTCGCGAGGGTGGTTCGCAGTTGTTCGTCATGGGCCGCCATGGCGAAAACGTTCGCCGCCTAACGACCAGCAACGCCATCGATACCGAGCCGGTTTTTTCACCTGACGGCGCCAGCATCTATTTCGTCAGTGACCGCGGGGGTGGCCCCCAGATCTACCGCATCCCGGTCGGCGGAGGCGCTGTTGAGCGGGTCACGTTTTCGGGTGCTTACAACATCAGCCCAGCCATCAGCCCTGACGGCCGCAGCTTGGCCTATATTTCACGTTTGGGCGGCGGCATATTCAGGCTGCACTTGCTCAATCTTGCTTCAGGCGCGGTGCAGGCCCTGACCGATACCGAGTATGACGAAAGCCCAAGCTTCGCGCCCAATGGCCGCTTGATCATCTATGCCTCTCGTGAGCAAGGGCGAGACGTCTTGATGACCACCACCCTTGATGGAAAGATCAAAGCCCGTTTGATGTCTACCGCAGCCGATGTTCGTGAGCCCGTTTGGGGCCCATTCGGTCGCTGAATTGTTTTTTCGATACCTTCTAGGAGCCGCTCATGAAAATCTCTCATTCCTACCTCGGGCCCGTCCGTTGCGCCCTGTCCGTCGCCTTGCTGTCTGCCTTCGTGGTGGGTTGCTCTTCCCCCGTCAAGCTTGAACAGGCTCCTGTTAAAGAGACCAACGTGTCCACAAACGCAGGCAATGGCGGCGCAAGTGGCGTCAACAGTTCCAGCGTGACGGAAGTCAAAATTGACAAAACCGACGTCGCCGCTTGGGGCAAACTGGCCCGTGTGGTTTACTTCGATCTCGACAGCTATGTCGTCAAAGACGAATCCCTGCGCGTGGTGGAAGCCAATGCTAAAGCCTTGGCAGCTGATCGCAACCGTAGGCTGGTGGTCGAAGGTCACGCTGATGAGCGCGGCGGCCGCGAGTACAACTTGGCTTTGGGCCAAAAGCGTGCCGAGGCTGTGGCCAAATCTTTGACGGTGCTGGGTGCGTCTGGCAAGCAAATTGAGGCGGTGAGCTTCGGCAAGGAGCGTCCGGCAGCCATGGGCACGGGTGAAGCCGTGTGGGCTCTGAACCGCCGTGCTGAACTCAACCCACGACAGTAACTCAACCCACAACAGTAATCCGACTGAACCCAAGCACCGCTAGGGCGTGTCATCAATCATCTGACCCCTGCGTGGACGGCACAAAGGGCGCAATCGAGGCGCAAAGCGCAGACGTGGTGGTGCCCACGTAGAGCATTTGCAACGCTGAGTGCGCCCTTTGTGCCGTTCACCCGAAGGGCTGGCGCTGTAAAGAGCCCAGCGGGTTGTTGCAGCCCTTGCCCGGGGTTCACCCCGGGCTGCGGACTGCGCCTACCGCTGGGCTCTTTACAGCGCCAGCGCAGGGGTCAGATGATTGATGACACGCCCTAGTGTCGTGTCAAGGCTGAAATGCCGCTTGCTCGCTGGCCCTCAAATCCAATGGCGTCGTTGCTTCTCGTCGCCATAGCCCAAGCTATGACTCCTCGTCGCGCCTAGCCAGCGGGCTTGACGGCGGCGCGATCAAACGACATTTCAGCCTTAACACGACACTATGGCTGTACAGCGTCGATCAGAATCTCGACGCCCTGGCTGTTGTGCCCCATTGCGCCCGTCTGACCCACGAGGTCACCACTTTGCGGCATGGCCTGGCCAGATTTGGAAATGCGCGCCCCCAACACCACGCTCTTGAACTGGGAGAGGCGCGTTTGGGGCGACATCGCGCTGCTGTCATCCAGGATGAAGCTCAGCGGCAGCCCTTGCGCGGGGGCACGCACGATGGCAAGCGGCATGCGCGGCCCCTCGGGTGCCCGAGCAAAGATGAACAGCGTATCGCCTGCCGACACGCGGCTGGCCAGTGCAGGGGCCAAACGGACCGTGCCACTGATGTGAACTGCAGCCGCCCCAGCGCTCACAGTATTTGTTTCACTACGTGCCACAGCCAAGCTGCTCTCAATAGCTTGAGCAACCTCGCTGCCAGCAGGCACGAGCTTCAGTGCCGCAGACCAATGCCGCACTGCCTCGTCGAAATCCTTGCGATCCAAGGCCATGCTTCCCGCAAGGGCCAGGGCCTTCACATTCTGCGGGTCAATTTGAAGCGCTCGCTGTATCAGCTGCTCAGGCTCACCCGTAGAGTTTTTCCCTTGAAGGAGCGCCAGCACATCCGCCAAATCCGCCAGCAATTGGGCGTCGGGCGCAGAGATGGCAAGGGCATGTTCAAACGCCTGCTTGGCTTGGTCATAGCGCTGAAGCATGGCGTAAGCACGAGCGAGCTTGGTCCAGCCCTCAAGGTTATTGGGCTCCCCGGCCATGCGCTGCCCAAGCTGATCGACCAGCGCGGTGACCTGAGCCAGATCAACTTCGGGCTCGGCCGCCTGGCTGACTTGCTGCCCCAGGGGGGCCAGGGCGTTGAGATTGCCAAGCTTGGCGTAGAGGCCCAATGTCAGCAGAGGAAACAACACGCTGAGCATCAAAGCGGTTCGTGGAGCATTGCGATGAGGCACTAGCTGAGACGATGGGTAGGGCCCGCTCTCCTCCAGGACTCGTCGCTCCAATTCAACTACGGCCCCCCGGTGCTGCTCGGCGGTGAGTTGACCGCTGGCCAAGTCCTCGTTGACCTGACGAAATTGATCTTGCAGGACCCTTAAGTTGCCGCGAGGCTCAAGCTCCGTGCCAATGACAGGTTCTCGCCGCAACAGCGGGGGAAGAAGCAAACCCAGAGCCAAGCACAAAAGGCCTGCGATGGCGATCCAGAAAATGATCATGATGAAATGGGGGGCAAGGTTGGATGATCGCTGGGCGTCTCGGCCGCCAACAACGCGCGCGCACGAGACAGCTCGGCCTCACTCAGGGGCGCAGGCTGTGTTTGACGGCGCTGCCGAATCACATAGGCTAGGCCAGCCAACGCGGTCAACAAAAAGACAAACGGCCCCAGCCACAAGAGGATCGTCGTCATCTTGAATTCAGGTCGATAGCGCACGAAGTCTCCGTATCGTGCCACCATGAAATCGATGATCTCTTGCTGGGTTTGGCCTTGCTGCAGCTTGATGCGAATTTGCTTGCGGAGGTCTTGTGCCAAGTCGGCCTGGGAGCCTGCAATCGTTTCGTTTTGACAAACCAGGCAGCGGAGCTCCTGGGCGACCTCAAGCACTCGAGCCTCCAGGGCCGGGTCTTCAGCCACAGGCGTGGCACGGGTGGTCTTTGAAGCCGGTGCGGCAACTTCTTCGGCTGCGGCAACCACGGAGAACCACGCGCCGATGCACCACAGGATCAGCGCCAAGACTCGCCGGGCCGGGCTCAATACATTACTGCGCATTGAGCTTCTCCACCAGCGGCAACAAGGTGCCGGAAAGATCCTGGGGCGTCACTGGGCCGGTGTGTTTGTGACGAATCACGCCTTGCTTGTCGACCACAAAGGTCTCCGGCACTCCGTAAACGCCATAGTCAATGCCCATAAGCCCCTCGGGGTCAGAGAGCGACTGCACGTAAGGATTGCCGTGACGAGCCAGCCAGCCGAGCGCCGCCTCGCGTTGGTCCTTGTAGTTCAGACCATAAACAGGCACCCGGCCCGTCTGGGCCAAGCTCACAAGCAGTGGGTGCTCTTGCTGACAACTTACGCACCAAGATGCCCAGACATTCAGCAGCCAGACCTTGCCACGCAAATCCTGGGTTGAGACGGTGAGTTGAGGATCATCCAAGCGCGGCAGGTCAAAGGCTGGCGCCGGACGATTGATCAGGGGGGACGGCACCTGATGTGGGTCAAGCCTCAGGCCAGCCGCCAGAAAGCCCACCAACACCACGAAAATCACCAAGGGCCACAGGTAGCGCTTCATGGCGATGCCTCGACAGCCCCCGTGTTGGCAGATGGCGCGGCATCACCGCCGCGAATGGACTGCGCCGCTGCAGGCTCCGTGGCCCGACGCCGAACTCGGTAGCGACGATCCTGGACTGCCAACACCCCGCCCAGCGCCATCAAGACACAGCCCAACCAGATCCAATTGACGAAGGGTTTGTGATGCAGCCGCACACTCCAAGCCGTCGGGCCCACAGGCTCACCCAGTGCAACATAGAGGTCGCGGGTCAGGCCCCGGTCAATGGCCACCTCGGTCATGGGGCTGCGCCGCACATGGTAAAACCGCCGCTCGGGTTGCAAAACAGCCACCGCCTGGCCCTCACGCGTGACGGTGATGCGAGCACGTGAAGCGGTGTAGTTGGGCCCTGGGCTCTCAGCGACCCCATCGAACTTGAAATCAAAACCGCCGACGCTGGCCGTTTGGCCTGGCTCCATGCGCACGTCGTTCTCGCTGGCATACCCCCCGACCACCGTGACACCGATAATGAAGACCGCCACCCCCACATGGGCCAGCAGCATGCCGTAGTAGCTGCCCGCCTGAGCGCGCAGGCCTCGTACCCAGCTGTTGGAAGGATGGCTGCGCAGGCGCCCCCACAGGTTGCTGATCGCCGAGGTGATGATCCACGTGGCCAACAAAAAGCCCAGCGCCACCAGGGGTGACCAACGGCCCAACACCACAGGCATCGTGAAGGCGCTGACCACACTCACC
>CANHBY010000169.1 GCA_947458895.1 Burkholderiales bacterium
GGGCAGCCCGTGCTTCAGCGGCCAAACTTAAATCAGCCGCACACCCGTTTGCGCTTGAACATCCTCGCGCGTCAGGCCTGGGGCTACCTCCACCAGCAACAGGCCTTCAGGCGTGACATCCAGAACAGCCAGGTCGGTGATGATGCGGTCGACAACGGCCACACCGGTCAACGGCAACGAGCACTGCGGCAGGATTTTCATGTCGACCGTGCCATCTTTCTTCTTGGCCACGTGCTCCATCAAAACCAGCACGCGGCCCACGCCGGCGACCAGGTCCATCGCGCCGCCCATGCCCTTGACCATTTTTCCGGGGATCATCCAGTTGGCCAGATCGCCCTTCTCGCTGACCTGCATGGCGCCCAAAATGCTCAGGTTGATTTTGCCGCCGCGAATCATGGCAAAGCTCTCGTGCGATCCGAAAATGCTCGAGCCTGCAATGGTGGTCACGGTTTGCTTGCCCGCATTGATCAGGTCGGCATCGACCTCATCCTCGGTGGGAAAGGGGCCAATGCCCAGCATGCCGTTCTCACTCTGCAGCCACACCTCGATGTCTGAGCGAACATGGTTGGCCACCATGGTGGGCAGACCAATCCCGAGGTTGACGTAGAAGCCGTCTTGCAATTCGCGCGCCGCGCGCGCAGCCATTTGATCGTGATTCCAGGCCATGGTCAGACTCCTGCTTTCTCAGTGATGGTGCGTTTCTCGATGCGCTTTTCAGGGTGCGCATTGAGCACGATCCGATGCACATAAATGCCCGCCAGGTGCACCTCATCGGGGTCGAATGTGCCCACCTCCACAATGTGCTCAACCTCGACAACCGTGAGCTTTCCTGCCATGGCCACGGCCGGATTGAAGTTGCGTGCGGTGCGGCGAAAGATCAAATTGCCGCTCTTGTCTGCTTTGTAGGCCTTGACCAGAGAGACCTCGGGCAACAAGGCACGCTCCATCACGTAGGTGTCGCCGTCGAACTGGCGCAGCTCCTTGCCCTCGGCTACCACAGTGCCCACGCCAGTTTTAGTGAAGAACGCTGGAATGCCCGCACCACCCGCACGCAGCTTTTCAGCCAAGGTGCCCTGCGGTGTGAACTCGAGCTCCAACTCGCCAGCAAGGTACTGGCGCTCGAACTCCTTGTTCTCGCCCACGTAGCTAGAAATCATCTTCTTGATTTGACGAGTTTCAAGCAGCTGGCCAAGACCGAAACCATCAACGCCGGCGTTGTTGGAAATGACCGTCAGATTGCCAACACCACTATCGCGCAACGCCGCGATCAGGGCCTCAGGAATACCGCACAAGCCAAACCCACCCACAGCCAACAACTGCCCATCTCGGACAATGCCCTGCAACGCCGCACTGGCGCTGGGAAACACCTTGTTCATGGAACTGGCTCCTAGTTTGCAAAACCAGAGCGCAGCGTACACCGATTGGGTGCCCGATGAACAGGCCAACCCGGGTCCGGCGAGGGGTTCAAGCCACAGTGTGTTGGTTCGGACATACCAGCCGATCATTACAGCCCGATTTCTTTGGGCACCCCCCAAAAGGGGGCATCCAATTTGACGATGATCCTGACAAGGCCGAGTCCTCACACTGCCCCGATGCAGTACTGCGACGTCCCGGCGCCCAAACCACCCAGTCAACACCATGCCACCGGCGGCTGGGTCTGGGTCTGCGCCATGCTGTCTTGGTTGGGCGGGGTGGCCTGCCATCTCCAGCGCAGCGAGCTGGGCGCCTGGTGGCATGATCTGGCCTATGCTTCAGCGGCCTCGGTGCTTGCTTTCATTGTGGTGCGGCACATTGCGTGTTGGCCTCTCTGGCGCAACGCGAGCATTGCACTGGCCATCTTCGCCTGGGGCCACGGCGTCAGCAGCCTGCATGCGCATTACCTTTTGAGCCAAGAGCTGCCCACCCACCACGAAGGCCAAAATCTGCGTCTCACCGGCGTGATCGCGGGTTTGCCGCAACCCACCACCAACGGCATTCGCTTTGCCTTCGAGGTAGACGACGAAAGCTGGCAGGCCCTCAAAGCCTCAGGCACCGATCAGTCCAACAAAACGCTGCCCAAAACCCTGCTCCTCGGTTGGTACACCCCCTGGGGAGAAGACGGCTCCAACAGCCCGACCTTACCCAGCCTTCATGCCGGCGAGCGCTGGGCACTGAGTGTGCGGTTGAAGAGGCCCCATGGCCTGTTCAACCCCCATGGCTTTGATCGCGAGTTCTATCTCTTTGAACAAGGCGTTCGCGCCACGGGCTCGGTTCGCAGAGGCGAACGCCTGGAGGCCAAAGCCGCCTATCCCGTACAGCGCTGGCGCCAGCTCGTTCGTGATGACATCGAGGCCAACGTCAGCAACCCCCGCAGCGCCGGTGTGCTGGCCGCTTTGGCTATGGGCGACCAAGGCGCCATCGAACCTGGCGACTGGAATCAGTTTCGTGACACCGGCGTGGCCCACCTGATGAGCATCAGTGGCCTGCACGTCACCATGTTCGCCTGGCTGGCTGGCCTCTTGATTCAAATGCTGTGGCGCCAAAGCACGCGGGCTATGCACTGGAGGCCAGCGCCCTGGGCGGCTCGCTGGGGCGGTCTGTTGGCCGCGCTGGCCTATGCGGTTTTTTCTGGTTGGGGTGTGCCAGCCCAGCGCACAGTCTGGATGTTGGCCGTGGTCACGCTCGTGCAGGCGGGGGGGCGCCGCTGGCCTTGGCCTTGGGTTCTGCTGGCTGCCGCCGTGGTCGTGACCGTCCTGCATCCTTGGGCGCTGTTGCAAGCGGGTTTTTGGCTCTCATTTACCGCCGTGGCCCTGTTGATGATCAGCTCAAACTCTGAACCTGAGCAACCCACCGCCCCCGAGGCTCGCTGGGTGCGGCGAGCCTTGTCATGGGTCTGGGCTGCCGTGAAATCCGGCGTGCGTACGCAATGGATCGCCACCTTGGGCCTCGCACCATTGAGCTTGGTGATTTTTCAACAAATCTCACTGGTTGGCTTGGCCGCCAACCTGATCGCGATTCCGGTGGTGACATTGCTCATCACACCCCTGGCCTTACTCGGCATCGTGTGGCCGATCAGCTGGTCAATGGGTGATGTACTGGTGCGCCTTCTGGGGCAATACTTGGCGTGGCTTTCGTCCTGGCCATCCGTAGTGTGGTCGGTTCCCGTGGCGCCTTGGTGGGCGCAACTGGCAGGCCTGTTGGCTGGTGCGCTATGGATGGCGCGTTTGCCCTGGGCCTTGCGCACCTTGGCCGTTCCGCTGCTGCTGCCCTTGCTCTGGCCTGCGTCCATCAGCCCCCCTTCAGGCGAGTTTGAAGTCCTGGCCCTGGACATCGGCCAAGGCACCTCGGTAATGGTTCGAACCGCACATCATTTGATGGTTTTTGATACCGGCCCCACCTACGACCGCGACAGTGACGCTGGCCAGAGGGTGCTGGTGCCTTTGCTCAAAGCCATGGGCGAACCCCAAATTGATCGCCTCATTCTGAGTCACCGTGACCTGGACCACGTCGGCGGTGCATCTTCCTTGCTTGGCGAAATATCAGTCAAGAGCCTCTGGAGCTCCCTTGAAACCTACCACCTGGTGCAGCTCCAGGCGGCAGCCATGGGCGTCGAGATCCAGCGTTGCCAAGCCGGGCAATCCTGGCAGTGGGACGGCGTGCAATTCGAGGTTCTTCACCCTCAGCCCTCAGATTACGCCAGGCCTCTGCGCCCCAATGCCATGTCTTGCGTGGTGCGGGTCAGCGCCGGGCGAAGCAGCCTGCTCCTGACAGGCGACATCGAAAAAGCCGAGGAAGCCACCCTCTCCGGCGCCATGGGCCAGGCCTTGGCAAGCACCGTGTTGATCGCGCCCCACCACGGCAGCCAAACCTCCTCAACGCCACGCTTCCTGGATGCGGTCCAGCCGGCCATGGCCATCGTGCAAGCCGGCTACCGAAACCGCTTCGGGCACCCTGCTCCTGCCGTGACACAACGCTACACTGAACACAACATTCCGCTGCGCATCAGTACCACTTGTGGGGCATGGCGTTGGCGCTCCTCGCAAGCTCCAGCCGAGGGCCGCTGCGAAAGAGACACGCGCCGCCGCTATTGGCATGAGCCGGCACCCCCCTCCAATGGACGATGATGCACCTTCACTTGATTGAAAAACCGTACAGTTGACCGCTGACTTCCGCTGGCAACACCTGATGAACGCTCAGAATTTCGCACACGAACCCCCTCACCTTTTGGGTGAAAGCACTACGCACCCGATTGGGCAGCACTGCGGCGCGCTGGCGGCGTTGCTCCGCCTTGCCAGCACACCGCAGTGCTGCCCACTCGGGCGCGTCCAACTGCGGTTTCTAGGTTGAAAAAACCATGCCCAACGCATCGCAACGCACTGGCCTCTCCGCGCAACACCTGACCCCCTTAGCCCAGGCTGCACGAGCAGCGAAGCTAGGTTTTACCGAAGGCCTCAAACCGCGCATCGCCTTTGTGTCAATTGGCGCCGCGCTGGTCGTGTTCACCGTATGGTTGATGATCTTTGTGTTCGGCCACGCCCAGGTCTGGGCCATCGCCACCGCCGCCACCCACTGGGCCTTGCCAGGCTGGGCATCAACACCTCCGTCGATGGGACAGGCCTCGATTTGGGTCTGGGTGGTACAGGCTTTGTCTGGCCTGGTGGCCTTTTTGATCAGTGTGGCCGCCTTCGGTGTGCTGGTCATGCTGACCCTGCAAGTCGTGCTGGAGCTCGTGCTGATGCCTCGCATTCAA
>CANHBY010000170.1 GCA_947458895.1 Burkholderiales bacterium
ACAGCTGCTTGGCAGATGCCCAATGGAAGCAAGCACCGATCAGCGCCCCTTCTGAGAGCGTTTGGCACTGGATCGAGACCAACCACGTCAACAACAGCCTGCTGTGGGCCGAGGAAGACCTGGCCCGGCGCACAACCGTCAGCGCTGAGGAAATTGCCGCCAACAAGCGCGCCATTGATGGCTTCAACCAGGCTCGTAACGATGCCACCGAGCGGGTCGACGAGCTGCTGCTGATCAGCTTGGGCCTGGTCGACGGCGATTCCGCCCGCACAGATGCTCCAGTCGCTCGCGTGCCTCAGGGCGCCCGGCTGCACAGCGAGACCGCTGGCAGCATGATCGACCGGCTCTCGATCATGTCTTTGAAAATTGATGCCATGCGGGCCCAGACCCAACGCACCGATGTCGATCAGGCCCACATTGCATCCAGTGAGGTCAAGCTGGCCCGCCTGTTGCAACAGCGCCGTGACCTGGCCCAATGCCTGGATGACCTGTTGGCCGAAGCGCGTGCTGGCCAGGCTTATTTCAAGGTCTACCGGCAGTTCAAGATGTACAACGATGCCCGGTTCAACCCCGTGCTGGTGGCCGAGCAAAAGGCTCATTGAATGACTCTGGGTGGGCGGTCAGCCCATCTCCCCACGATGCGGATCCTGATCGTCAAAACCTCTTCCATGGGCGATGTGGTGCATGCCCTGCCCGCCGTCTCCGACATCTTGGCGCATGTGCCGGGTGCCGAGATCGACTGGCTGGTCGAGGCGCCGTTTGCGGCCATTCCCAAGATGCATCGCGGGGTGCGGCAAGTTCATGTGCTGCGTTGGCGCAAGTGGCGAAAGCAGCTGCTGCAGCGGTCGACCTGGGCGGCCATGGGCGACTTACGGGCCCAACTGCGCGCTCAGCCCTACGACAAAGTCATTGACCTGCAAGGATTGGTCAAGAGTGCGCTCTGGGGGCGCCAAGCCTTGGGGCCTATGGTGGGCTATGACCGCCACAGTTTGAGGGAGCCTCTGGCTGCCTGCTTCTACCAGGCCCATGCGCCAGTCTCACGCACATTGCACGCCGTGACACGCTGTCGCCATTTGGTGGCTCATCATCTGGGGTACGCCATGCCGCAGTCGCAGCCTGACTTTGGTTTGTCTGCCCCCCCCTTGGTGGATTGGCAGGCCCCTGCCTCGGCCTATGCGGTCTTGATTCCCGGCGCCAGCCGACCGGAGAAGTTTTGGCCCCAAGATCGTTGGCATGCCATCGCGCAAAAGCTCAGTGCCCGAGGCTGGACCCCCGTGGTGCTCTGGGGAAGCCCCGCCGAAGAGGGTATGGCCCAAGAGATTGCTGCCGCGAGTGGTGGCCTGGTGCCCCCTTTCCTGACAGTGGCTCAGGCGGCTTCAGTTTTGGCTGGCGCGAAGGTGGTGGTGGGGCTGGACACCGGCTTTTCACACCTTGCAGCCGCCTTGGGCCGACCCACCTTGGGAATCTACTGCGACCATGAGCCCGGCTTGGCGGGTATCACCGGCCCCGCCTGGGTGCGAAGCATTGGGGGCAAAGGGCAGGTGCCAGGTCTTGCCTCGGTGTCTGAGCTGGTTGATGAGCAGATGATGCAGGCTGAGCTGTCCAAGGACTGACCGCCTCCGCGTTCCAGCTCAAAGTTCCTCAACCCGCACGGGCGGAAAGCTGTCCCAACTCAGGCACGCCGGGCATTGCCAGAAGTAAAGTTGGGCCTCAAAGCCGCAGGCCGCGCAGCGGTATCGTTGCAGTGGCTTGGCCGCTTGGCTGACAGCACCTTCGAGCAAAGCCAGGGTGGTCCCGTCCAGAGGCTGTGAGGCTTGAGCAGGGGCCGCTTGAGCCAGGCCCAGTACCGATCGAACGGCACTCAGGCTGTTCCGCTGCTTGAGGTGTTCGATCAGCCGCTGGGCTTGGCCCCTCGGGTCGACGACAGCAAGAGCTTCGAGCAGGTCAATGCTGGCAATGTGGCTGTATTGAGTTTGCAGGTGTTCGATCGCGATGCTCTGCTGCTGGCAGGCCACGGCAGTCTCGGCATAGGCTTTGGCCACCAAATTAAAAAAAGGCGGTTGCACCACCGCCAACTGGCCCCACAACTGCATGGCGGTGCGCGAGTCGCCCTGGGTCTTGGCACGATGCCCGGCTAGCACCAGAGGGCGTGCCGCCAGGGGTGAGGCCTCTCTGGCTTTCGCGATGGCCTCATCGGCGGTGGTGCTGGCTTGCCGAAGCTCGGCCATTTGGGCAAGTTCGCACCAATAGTGCGCCAGGCGTGCCGCATAGGAGCCAATGCCCCTGCGCTCCAGGTGATGCGCGGTATCAACCGCCGCTGCCCAGTCGCGTGAGCGTTCCTGCAGGGTCAGTAGCGCCAGTCTGGCCTCAGTGTCGAAAGAAGTGCCTTCCAGTGCGCGCCACGCTTGCTCAGCGCGGTCGAAGAGGCCGGCCGTGAGGAAATCTTGGGCCAGGGCCTGCTGAGCACGCTCGCGCTCGGCCTTGGGTAGATCGGCCCGGTTGAGCAAATGTTGGTGAACACGAACCGCACGCTCATACTCGCCGCGCCGACGAAAGAGGTTGCCCAGGGCGAAGTGCAGATCGGTGGTTTGGGGGTCGTGCTGAACGGCTTCAATGAAGGCATCGATCGCCTTGTCGTGCTGCTCATTGAGCAAAAAGTTCAGGCCCTTGAAGTAGGCCTTGGGCGAGTCTCGCTGCTCTCTTTGCCACTGGCGTACATCGAAGCGAGAGGCGACCCAGCCCAAACCGAAGACGATGGGCAAGCCTAGCAATAGCCACTGAAAATCAAAGTCCATCGCGTGGTGGGTGCTCAGGTGAACGATTTGCTGGCGCGGGGGTGAGGGTGCTGCCGGTGAGGGCCGATGGTGCGATGAGCCGGGCTTGACTGCGCTGACGCCACCAACTGGGCACCATGGCGAACACACCCACTGCACACCCCAGCGCGAATGCACCCAACACCACAAAGACGGTTTGGGATTGCCAGTGGTAGCCAAAAGGCCAGTTGATGAGCGCAGGGTGCTGGTTGTTGAGCGCGAACGCAAAAAGAATGAAAAAAATCAGCGCGCGGAAGATCCAGCTGATGAGCCTCATGCGGGCTCCTCGGCATTGGCTGGAAGTTCGTTGAGGGTGGTATCCACTCCTTCGCGCAGGGCCTTGCCCGGTTTGAAGTGAGGCACCAGGCGCTCGGGGATGAGGACCTGCTCACCGGAGCGTGGGTTGCGCCCCATGCGTGGGGGGCGACGGTTGATGCAAAAACTGCCAAAGCCACGGATCTCGATCCGATGCCCACGCGCCAGGGCGTCAGACATCGCGTCCAGCATGGCCTTGACCGAAAATTCGGTGTCTTTGTGGCCCAACTGACTGAACTGTTCAGCCAGCTGATCAACCAAGTCAGAGCGTGTCATGTGGAGGAAATCGTTAGGATGTTGGTGTTCGCCAGCTTACATCTTGTAGCCAAGGTGGTGAAGCCTCACCCACAAGGGACGTATACAGCGTGCCTCCAAAATGACACAAGCCCGCGGCCTGTTGTACAGGTTCCCGCGGGCTTGCGGCAGATAGGTCATCTCAAACCGACAAACACTCAGCTGTTGCTTTGAGTGTCGAGCTTGGCGCGCAGCAGGGCGCCCAGGCTGGTGGTGCCAGCGTTTTCACGCTCGCTGGTTTGAGACAGCCGCTGCATGGCTTCTTGCTGGTCAGCGCTGTCTTTGGCCTTGATGGACAACTGGATGGAGCGCGTCTTGCGGTCCACGTTGATAATCAGAGTCGAGACTTCATCGCCTTCCTTGAGCACGTTGCGTGCATCTTCGACGCGTTCGCGAGAGATTTCAGAGGCGCGCAGGTAGCCGGTGACTTCCTCGCCGAGTTGAATTTCAGCGCCACGTGCATCTACAGTCTTGACCTTGCCGTTGACCACGGCACCACGGTCATTGACCGCGGTGTAGTTGGTGAAGGGGTCGGAGTCGAGTTGCTTGATGCCCAGGGAGATGCGCTCACGCTCCACGTCCACAGCCAACACGACGGCCTCAACTTCTTGGCCCTTCTTGTAGTTGCGAACAGCGGTTTCGCCAGGCTCATTCCAGCTGAGGTCAGAGAGGTGAACCAGGCCGTCGATGCCGGCAGACAGGCCCACGAACACGCCGAAGTCGGTGATCGACTTGACGGGGCCGCTGACCTTGTCACCACGCTGCACGGTGGCTGCGAATTCTTCCCAAGGATTGGCCTTGCATTGCTTCATGCCCAGGCTGATGCGACGCTTGTCTTCGTCGATCTCGAGGACCATGACTTCCACTTCGTCGCCCAAGGCAACGATCTTGTTGGGAGCGACGTTCTTGTTGGTCCAGTCCATTTCGGACACGTGGACCAGGCCTTCGATGCCAGGCTCGATTTCAACAAACGCACCGTAGTCGGCGATGTTGGTGATCTTGCCGAACAGGCGGGTACTGTTGGGGTAGCGGCGAGCCACACCGTGCCAGGGGTCGTCACCCAGTTGCTTGATGCCCAGCGAGACGCGGTTCTTGTCGGCGTCGAACTTGAGAACCTTGGCTTGCAGTTCTTGACCCACAGTGACCACTTCGCTGGGGTGACGCACGCGGCGCCATGCCATGTCAGTGATGTGCAGCAGGCCGTCGATGCCGCCGAGGTCAACGAAGGCACCGTATTCAGTGATGTTCTTGACCACGCCGGTCACGATGGAGCCTTCGGCCAGGGTGCCCAGCAGCTTG
>CANHBY010000171.1 GCA_947458895.1 Burkholderiales bacterium
AGATTCCTTGTCTCCAGGCAAGCCCCCCACAGGGGGGGCCTCGCAAGGGGGACTACCAGGGAGACACATCTTTCACACAATGAGTCTTTCGCGGCGCTTGGGCAGCATATTGCCTCCTCAGCCGTCCCCTGGAGACCTCGATGTTTCATCTCATACGCCTCACCATGACTGTTCTTGCCGCGCTGCTCTGGGCCACCTTGGCGCAGGCGGCATCCCTCGACATCAACCGTGCCACACAGGCCGAACTCGAAGGCATCAAGGGCATTGGCCCCAGCACCTCATCGAAGATCTTGAATCAGCGCAGCAAAGGTGCCTTCAAAGACTGGGATGACCTGGTGGACCGCATTCAAGGCATCGGCAAGGGCACGGCCACCAAGCTCTCAGCCGAGGGTCTCACGGTCAATGGCGCCAGCTACCAAGGCTCTGCCGCACCGCTCGTCAAATCCGCCAGCAGGTCGTCGATCATCAAGCCCACTCCAGCCGCTCCAGCAACCGCCTCAGCACCGATTTTGGGACCTCAACCGAAGGGGTTCATCCGGTGGTCGGCACCACCGACGCCACAGAAGCAGCAGGCTCCACAAAAAGGCGGCGCGCCTCTTGATCGCTCTCCACCTCAGTTTGGCAGCGGTGCCCTCCGTGCCTATGGCAACAAGCCCTAAAGACTCACTGGCTGCGGCTGCGGCTGCGGCGGTGGCGGTGGCCACAGCGGTGGCGCCTATCCTGGCTTCAAGCCGTGGGGGAATGCCAACCAAAAAAGCCAATCACTTCCTCACGCCTTGCGAGAGTGTCGGCTTCCCCAAGGGCGATGAGTTCCTGCGTGTAGGGTGCCTCGAACAGCAAATAGCTGGCCAGCGCCGCGCCGCGGGCGCTGCGCCCCTCGCCTGAAACCCCTACGCCGCGCAACAAGGCCCTCACCGTTGAGGGGAGGCTGGCCAGGTGCCGGGCGGCCATGTCGTCGAGCCGCAGAGAAGGCGCAATGACCAACACATCAATGGGTCGCAAGCTGGTTTGAGCGCGCGCCTCGGCTGGCAACAAAGACAAAGTCTTGTTGATGCGCTGTAAGCGCTCAACATCCACCGCAAGAGAGTCTAGAAAGATACTGGAGAGGGCGTGGCCGGCGATGTGGGCTACGGTCGGGTACTCGCTGCTGCCAGCACGGCCCTCGGGCGGCATGGGGGGCTCATGCATGCGCCCTGCCCCAATGACCAAAATTCGCTGGGCACCCAGATGCACGGCAGGCGAAATGGGCGCTGATTGCCGCATCGAACCATCGCCAAAGTATTCAGTTCGGGCTTCCACCCCGAGCGACACCGCCGGGAACACGAAGGGAATGGCCGAGGAAGCGAGCAAATGCTGAAGGGTTATTTCGCCGGGTATCGAGATTCTCTGGGAACGCGTCCAGGGAGCGATCTCTCCCACGGCATCAAAGAAGGTCACATGAAGGCCAGAACCATAGCTGGAGGCCGTGATGGCCAGCGCTTTGAGGTGCCCCTGCTGCATCACCTTCTTGAGGCGCTGCAAGGGGATCATTTCGGCCAGCAACCCCTCCAAGGGAGAGTTATCGAGAAGAGAGCGGGGCCGTATTCGGCGCCAGCGGGCAATCATCCAGCCGAGGGACATCATCGTTAACCAGCTGGCGCCAGTGCGAATGATGCCCAGTGAATCCGATCGGTAGACTTGGTCGGTGTGAATGTGCTTCCAGTGGCGCACCAAGCCAGCCACAGCCACTTCAAATTGATCCGCCTGACAGGCCAGTGCCGCCGCATTGATGGCGCCGGCCGAAGTGCCTGCAATCACCTGAAACGGGCTCGGGCCGCGCCCTACTGTCTCGCGCTTAATGCGAGAGAGCGCCTTGAGCACACCCACCTGATACGCCGCGCGTGCACCACCACCGGTCAAGATCAATCCGGTGGTGACATCGGGTTGCATGGTCAGCTCACTGAACCCGTGAGGCCGCTGCAACGATGGCGGCTTCGGTGTCATAAGAATTGGCCACGCAGCCATCACACCCAAGACGCGGTTTCATGTGCGCTTTTCCCGGAACAAGATGTTGACTCATAGTGTCGTGTCAGGGCTCAAATGTCGTTTGATCGCGCCGCCATCAAGCCTGGGCGCCACATGAGTCACAAGCTTGTGCTATGGCGACGAGAAGCAACGACGCCATCGGGTTTGAGGGCAAGCGAGCAAGCGGCATTTGAGCCCTGACAAGACACTATTGTGCCTGCGGACCGGGGTTGGTGGGCAGATGAGGAATCACGATCTGCGGCCTTTTTTCACTCCGAGTAGACGATACAAGCCCGGCCCTGGGTGACTTGATGGCAGCGCGCCAGCGCCGCATCGCTGGGGAACAAACGCCCTTCTTCGCCGAGATCAATCTGCGCGTAAGCTTGATCACGATTGATACTCAACCGCAGTGGCAAACCCTGGCTGATTTCGCCTTGCTCAGTTTGCCTTTTGCGTTGGGGGAACTCACGCAGCAGATCAATTAGAACCGATACAGAATCGAGAACGGGGAAGCGCACATACTTGCCAAACCGACAACGGGCTGAAGGCAAATCCCACACAGCCATGACCGTCAAACGCAGCCCCCCTGAGAAACGATCGGGTTGCACCTTGCCTTGAATGATCAAGAGCTCGTCATCCTTGAGCAAATCCTTGTGCGCCAGAATGATTTCTTCATTCGCCACGGCCTCGATGGCCTCGCTTTGATCGTCGAGCTTGAAGATGGCCACGCGGCCGCGCTGCCCGTTGATCACGCGCAAATCGCTGACGATGCCTGCCAAGATCTGTGGCTCTCGGGTGTCGATCAGGTCGGCAATGGGGCGTTTGGCGAACTGGCGAACCTCTTCGGCGCTTTGCTCAAACAGGTGACCCGAGAGGTAAAAACCCAGGGCAGCCTTTTCAAACAGCAGACGTTCTTTGATGTTCCAGGGGGCTGCGGCCACCAAGGCCGGCTCCTGGGCTGAACTGCCGTGGGCATCGCCAAAGTCAAAGAGGCCCGCCTGCTCTGCATGGGCGGCTTGGCTGGCTGCAAACTCAAAGGCCAGGCCTATGCTGGCGATCATGTCAGAGCGTTCCGGGTGCAATCCATCGAAGGCGCCGGCCTTGATGAGGGCCTCGACGGTGCGCTTGTTCATGCGCCCACGGTCCACACGAGCGCAGAAATCGAACAAGCTCTTGAAGGGCCCGCCGTTGCTTCGTGCCTCGATGATGGCTTCGACAGCACCCTGCCCCGTACCCTTGACCGCCCCCATGCCGTAGCGCACCACTTTGCCGGAGATTGGCTCAAAGCGGTAGGTGCTGCTATTAACGTGCGGCGGCTCGAAGCTCAAACCCAGGGCCACCGCGTCGTCGTAAAAAATCTTCAGCTTGTCGGTGTCGTCTAGGGCCACACTCATGTTGGCCGCCGTGAATTCGGCCAGGTAGTGCACCTTGAGCCATGCGGTGTGATAGGCCAACAAGGCATAAGCCGCGGCATGCGACTTGTTGAAGCCATAACCAGCGAACTTCTCCATCAGGTCGAAGATCTCGTTGGCCTTGGGCTCAGAAATTCCGTTCTTGGCCGCACCCTCGGCAAACAGGGCGCGGTGCGTCATCATTTCTTCGAGCTTTTTCTTGCCCATGGCCCGGCGCAGCAAGTCGGCGCCGCCCAGCGAGTAGCCACCCAAGCGCTGCGCGACCTGCATCACCTGCTCTTGATAGACCATGATCCCGTAGGTCTCTTCGAGCACCTCACGCATCAGGGGGTGAGGGTATTCGACCTCTTCGCGGCCGTGTTTGCGGGCGCAGAAACTGGGGATCAGGTCCATCGGGCCGGGTCGATACAAGGCGACGAGGGCAATGATGTCCTCGAAGACGCTGGGCTTGGCATCGCGAAGCATGCGCTGCATGCCGGTACTTTCAAGCTGGAACACAGCCACCGTTTTGCCTTCGCTCATCAGCTGGTAAGCACCCTTGTCGTCCAGGGGCACGTTCTCAAAAGCAAAAGCATGCTGGTCAGGGTGGCGCTGGCGAATGAAATCGCGCGCCAACTCGAGAATCGTGAGGGTGGCCAGGCCCAGGAAGTCGAACTTCACCAAGCCGATCGCCTCCACATCGTCCTTGTCATACTGGCTCACGGCGCTGTCGCTGCCGGGCTGCATGTAGAGCGGACAAAAGTCTGTGATCTTGCCGGGCGCAATCAAAACCCCGCCTGCATGCATGCCCACATTGCGCACCACGCCCTCAACCCGCTCGGCCAAGGCGAGCAACTCAGCCACCTCTTCCTCGTTTTTCTCACGCTCCTCCAACTCGGGCGCCTCTTTGCGGGCATAGATCACAGAGTTGTCGGGCGTAGCGGGCGGACGGCGCAGGGTCACGGTCTTGCCAGGGGGTGCGGGAACCAACTTGGCAATGCCATCGACATGGCCATAACTCATGCCCAACACCCGGCCCACATCGCGCAAGGCCGCTTTGGCGGCCATGGTGCCAAAAGTCACAATTTGGCTGACCGCTTCACGACCGTACTTTTGCTTCACATAGTCGATGACACGCTCACGATTGGCCTGGCAGAAGTCGATGTCAAAGTCAGGCATCGACACCCGATCGGGGTTCAGGAATCGCTCAAACAGCAGGTTGTAGCGCAAGGGGTCGAGGTCGGTAATTTTGAGCACATAAGCCACCAGTGAGCCCGCCCCCGAGCCCCGGCCAGGGCCAACA
>CANHBY010000172.1 GCA_947458895.1 Burkholderiales bacterium
GATCGCCGCACTGTGCCATTGGCTTGGGGGGGTTACCTCAATCGAGTCAGGTGCTTCGGTCACGCTGGCACCGAGCTTGCGGAGCTCGGTGGCCATGGCATGAATGCGGTCGGTTTCCTTGACGCGCCAACTGGCAATGTTGCGAAGGCGCGTGGTGCCTTGCGCGTAGAGCGCCATCACGGCCAGGGTCATGGCGGCGTCGGGGATATGGTTGCAGTCGAGGTCGATGGCCTTCAGGGGCCACTCCCCGCGGCGAACCTCGAGCCACCCTGGGCCGCTGGAGACCTCGGCGCCCATGAGGCGAGCTGCATCCACGAAAGCCACATCGCCTTGAATCGAGTCGCTTCCCACGCCTTCAATTCGCAGGGGTTGTTCTGTGGCCGCCAATGCGCCCAATGCGATGAAGTAGGACGCTGCCGAGGCATCGCCTTCGACATGAATTTCGCCCGGTGACTGGTAGCGGCTGCCTTGGGCAATGGTGAAGCGTTCCCAGCCTTCACGTTGGACCTGAATGCCAAACCGGGCGAGCAGCCGCAGGGTGATCTCGATGTAGGGTTTAGAGATCAACTCGCCTTCGACCTCGATCACACAAGGGCCTGCTTGGCTGACCAAGGGCAGCGCCAGCAACAAGGCGGTCAGGAACTGGCTGGACACATCGCCCCGCACCCGGATGGGTTGATCGGTGGAGAGGGCTTTGTGGCCTGTGTTCAGGCGCAGGGGGGGGAAGCCGTCATGGCTCGTGTAGTCGATGTTGCAGCCAAGTTGACGCAGGGCATCGACCAAATCGGCAATCGGACGCTCGTGCATGCGGGCCACGCCGCTGAGCTCGAACTGCCCACCCTGGGTGCTGGCCAGCAGGGCCAGGGCGGCGGTCAGGGGCCGCATGGCTGTGCCGGCATTACCGAGGAACAGTCGGGCTTCCAGCACGCTGAGCTGGCCCCCCAGCCCGGTGATGGCCAAGGACTGGCCCCGAGGCTCGAGGGTGCAGCCCAACGCCTGGAGGGCATCTTTCATGACCTGGGTGTCGTCGGAGTCGAGCAGGTCATGGACCACCGTAGTGCCTTGACTCAGCCCGGCCAACAACAGAACCCGGTTGGAGATGCTCTTCGAGCCTGGAAGTCGAACGGTGCCGCTGGCCCGCAGGAGGGGAGGGATATCGATGAAGGGACGGTTATTCATGAAAAGTACAGCCAGGCCCGAAGCGGCGACTCAAGCCCTGATGGGTGGGGGGGTCAAGTCTTGCGTTTCTCGGCAGGCAGGGGATCCAGGCTGCCTGAAGTGGTTTCTGGCTCCAGGCGCCAGTCGGAGCGAGCGCGGGAAGCATCGCGAATGAGGTTCTCCAGGGAGCCGCCATCGCCCGCCATCATCTTGGCATCGATCTGGTCCAGCGCCAGGCGGAACTGCTGCAGTTGTTTGGCCAGCTCGGCTCGATTGGAAAGAAGGATGTCACGCCAGACGGAGGGATCACTCGCGCCGATGCGGGTGAAGTCGCGAAAGCCCGGTCCAGCCATTGCAAGAAGCTCGTTGGTATCAGATTGCTGTGTGAGGCCATTGAGGAATGCGAAGGCGATCAGGTGAGGCAGGTGGCTGACAGCCGCCAGCGCCGCATCATGCCGCGAAGCGGTGGTTTCTGAGACCCGCGCACCGACAGCAGTCCATGCGGCTTCAGCCTTGCTCAAGAGCTCGGGTGGATTCTCGGCGAGGGGCGTGAGGATGACCCGCCGATCGACGTAAAGGGAGGGGTCAGCGTTGGCCACGCCAGCCACTTCTCGGCCCGCGATGGGGTGAGCGGGAACGAAGGAGGAAACACGGTCCTTGAGGGTGCGCCGGGCAGCATCCACCACATCGACCTTGGTGGAGCCTACGTCCATGACCAACACATGAGGCTCCACGAGTTGAGCGATGGCTTTGAAGATGTTTTCGGTCGCGCTGACTGGCACAGCGATCAGCACGATGTCGGAGCCCGCCACCGCTTGCAACGCGGACTCGACCGCCACATCAATCACCCCCAGGCGTTTGGCCTTCTCGGTGGTAGAGGGCGATTTGCTGTAGCCCACCACCCGTTTGACCATGCCTGCACGCTTCAGCGCGAGGCCGAATGATCCTCCCATGAGCCCACAGCCGATGATGCCTAGTTGATTGAACATGAGCAGATGAACTTTGCTTCAGTGAGTGTCGATGGGGTAGGTGCCCAGCAGCTTGAAAAACGCGCAGGTGGCCCTTAACTCTCGCAGCGCTTGCGCCACGGTGGGTTGATCCGGGTGGCCTTGCAGGTCGATATAGAAGTAGTACTCCCACTGGCCTGATCGTGCAGGCCGAGATTCGAAGCGAGACATCGACACGCCGTGATTTTTCAGCGGCACCAGCATGTCATGCACGGCACCCGGCCTGTTGACAACAGACACCACCAAGCTGGTGCAATCACTCCCGGAAGCTTGTGGCTGAGGTTGACGCTGCGGGTGGGCCACGATGGCAAAGCGGGTGCGGTTGTGCGGGTCGTCTTGAATGCCCGGAGCCACTACATGCAGGCCATACTCGCTGGCAGCTCGTGTGCTGGCAATGGCGGCCAGCGTGCCGTCTTGTGCGGCCAGCCGCGCACCCTCGGCATTGCTGGCCACTGGCCTGCGCTCGATGTGCGCCAAATGATTGCTGAGCCAGCCATGGCATTGAGCCAAGGCCTGAGGGTGGGCGCAGATGGCGCTGATCTCACTCAGTGAATCGGTCTTGCGCAGAAGGTTGTGTTGAACGAACAGGCTGGTCTCACCAATTATGGACAGTGGTGTGCTCAAAAACAAATCCAGGGATCGCGCCACCACGCCTTCCGTCGAATTTTCGACCGGCACCACGCCAAAGTCTGCGGCACCTGCCGTGGTGGTGCGAAAGACTTCATCGATACTGGCGCAATCGACCTTGACGATCGAGCTGCCAAAGAAGCCCAGTGCAGCCTGCTCACTGAAGGTGCCGGCCGGGCCCAGGTAGGCTACACGGGTTGGTGTTTCCAGTGCGCGGCAGGACGACATGATTTCGCGCCAAATGGGGGCCACGCTGTCGGTTTTGAGGGGCCCACCGTTGGCGGCTTTGAGGCCCTCGATGACTTGTGCCTCACGCTCGGGTCGAAATGCCACCGAGCCTTCTTCTTTCTTGACTTCACCCACCCGGCGAGCCAGCTCAGCCCGTTCGTTGATCAGGCCCAGCAACTCGCGGTCAACCCGGTCGATTTCCTGGCGCAGGGCCACCAGGCGCGGATCCAGTGGAGTGGGTGAAGTAGGCTCAGCCATGACGTTTTGTAAATTCTTGCATGTAGTTCACCAAGGCCAAGACACCCGCCACCGGCATGGCGTTGTAGATGCTGGCGCGCATGCCCCCCACCGATTTGTGGCCCTTGAGCTGAAGCAGCCCAGCCGCATTCGCACCGGCCAGGAAAGCCTCATTCAGGCTGACGTCTTGCAGATGAAATGGAACATTCATGCGTGAGCGGCACGAGGGGTCAACCTTGTTTTGATAAAAGCCCGAGGCATCAATGAAGTCATACAGCAGCTTCGCTTTTTCGATGTTGCGCATCTCAACTGCTGCCAACCCGCAAAGGCCTTGGTGGCGCTGCGCTTTGAGCCACTTGAACACCAACCCAGCGATGTAAATCGGGTAGGTAGGCGGTGTGTTGTACATCGAGGCGTTGTCGGCCACGGTCTTGAGGTTGAAGGCCGAGGGGCAAATCGGCAGGGCATGCCCCAGTAGGCTGTCACGCACGAACACCAGGGTCAAGCCTGCAATGCCAACGTTTTTCTGGGCACCCCCAAAGGCCAACCCCACACGAGACCAGTCAATCGGGCGCGAAGCCAGGTGAGAAGAGCAGTCGACCACCAAGGGGGCCTCACAACCCAGGCGGCGCAGATCAGGCAGCTCGTGGAACTCGACACCGTCGATGGTTTCATTGCTGCACAGATGGACGTAGGCCGCATTGGCAGACAAGTTCCAGGATTCGGGGAGAGGCAATGTGGAGTGCCCACTCGCTTGGTTGGAGGCAGCCAGGTGAGTGACACCATAGCGTTGCGCCTCCTTGTACGACTTGCCCGACCACGAGCCCGTGAGTACAAAGTTCATCGGCTGGTCGGCGGAGCCGGCCCCCAGCAGGTTCAGCGGCACGATGGCGTTTTCAGCCAGCCCTCCGCCTTGCATGAACAAAATATGAAACTCGGGCGGCACCGCCAGCAACTCGCGGGCGTCGTTGCGAGCCTCCTCGATGATCGAGGAGAACTCAGCCCCCCGATGGCTCATTTCCATCACGCTCATGCCGCGGCCACGCCAGTCGAGCATGTCTTCGGCAGCTTGCCGCAGAACTTCTGGGGGCAGGGTGGCAGGACCCGCAGAAAAATTGAACGGCCTGTTCATGACTTACTTACTGCTGGGCTGCGTAGTGGGGGCAGGCTCTGCGGCAGGGGCCGTGTTGGCTGCCTTGTCGGCATTGGTGCTTGTGTTGGTGTTGGTGCTTGTGTTAGCGCCAAACCGCTTGGATAGATTGCCCTGCAACTCCCGAATTTTGGGCTCGATGTCAACGCGAGATTCAGACACCAGCTTTTCGCTCAGCGAGCGCTGCATCTCAGGGCCCAGCTCGTGCAAGCGGCGGTTGACGGGTGACTCGAGGATGGTGATCAGCTGCTTGAGC
>CANHBY010000173.1 GCA_947458895.1 Burkholderiales bacterium
GGCACGACGGTGGCTACCAATGCGCTGCTTGAGCGCAAGGGTGAGCCGACCCTGCTGGTGACTACGCAAGGCTTTCGCGATGCGCTGCGCATCGCCTACCAGGATCGCCCCCGCATTTTTGACCGGCACATCGTCTTGCCTGAGTTGTTGTATGCCCAGGTGATTGAGGCGCAGGAGCGTGTGAGCGCAAAAGGTGAGGTGCTGTTGGCCTTGGATGTTGACCATCTGCGGGCTCAGCTGGTGTTGGCTTATGCGCATGGCTTGCGAAGTGTGGCAGTAGTGCTGATGCATGGCTACCGGTATGTGGCGCATGAGGTGATGGCGGGGTCGATGGCGCGGGAGGTTGGGTTCACGCAGATCAGCTTGTCGCATCAGGTGAGCCCGCTGATGAAGCTGGTGTCGCGGGGTGATACCACGGTGGTCGATGCGTACCTGTCGCCGATCTTGAGGCGCTATGTTGAGCAGGTGTCCAGCGAAATGCCTGGGGTCAGGCTATTGTTCATGCAGTCTTCGGGGGGGCTGGCCTTGGCGAGCCACTTTCAGGGCAAGGATGCCATTCTTTCGGGGCCAGCGGGCGGCATTGTGGGCATGGCTCGTACCGCGCAGTTGGCGCGTAACGATGTGGCCAGCGACCACGTGATCGGCTTTGATATGGGGGGCACGTCGACCGATGTCTCCCATTTCGCGGGTGAGTTCGAGCGTGTCTTCGAGACTCGGGTGGCCGGTGTGCGCGTTCGTGCACCCATGATGAGCATTCACACTGTGGCCGCGGGTGGTGGTTCTATTTTGAGCTTTGACGGCGCACGGCTTCGCGTGGGTCCGCAAAGCGCAGGAGCCAACCCAGGGCCGGCCTGCTATCGGCGCGGTGGGTCTTTGGCCGTGACGGATGCGAATGTGATGTTGGGGAAAATTCAACCCGACCACTTCCCCGCAGTGTTTGGCCCCGAAGCCAATGAGCCATTGGACCGAGATGTGGTGGTTGCGCGCTTTGCCAGTCTTGCTCAACAAATCGAACAAGCCACAGGCGCACCACGGAGCCCAGAGACTGTCGCGGAGGGCTTCATCGACATTGCGGTTGGCGCCATGGCCAATGCGATCAAAAAGATATCGGTGGCACGTGGCCATGATGTGACGCGCTACACCCTGCAATGCTTTGGTGGTGCGGGTGGGCAGCATGCCTGCTTGGTGGCCGACGCACTGGGCATGACGCAGGTCTTGGTGCACCCGCTGGCGGGGGTGTTGTCGGCCTACGGCATGGGGCTGGCTGATCAAGGTGTGATTCGTGAAGCGGCCATCGAGTTGCCGCTGGCGCAGGCTTGGCCGATGATGATCGCTCGACTGGATGAGCTGGCCAAGCAAGCGGAGCAAGAGCTCTTGAGCGAAGGCATGGTGCTGTCTCGTCACCAAGACATTCGGGTGCATCGCCGGGTGCATGTTCGTTATCAGGGAACTGACTCCGCGTTGGTGGTGCCCTTTGGTGAGATGGAGGATATCCATGCTGCATTTGAGGTGGTTTATTTGCAGCGCTTTTCGTTCCTGATGACTGGGCGGGGCTTGGTCGTGGAGGGCGTTTCGGTGGAGGCCGTGGTGGCGGGGGATGCGCCTCAAGAGCCCCGCCAGATCGCCGTGCCTGCACAGGAGGCCCCGATTGAGACCAGAGTGCGTATGTATTGCGCAGGCCAGTGGCACGATGCAGCATTGATGCGCCGAGAGCTGACGCTGCCAGGCCACCTGGTGAGCGGGCCGGCCATCATTTCTGAGCCTAATGCCACGACGGTGGTTGAGCCAGGTTGGCAAGCTCGTGTCACAGAGCTCAATCATTTGGTCATGGTTCGAACCCAAGCTCGGCAGGCCCGCCGAGCTGTGGGTACCGAGGCGGATCCGGTGATGTTGGAGGTGTTCAATAACCTGTTCATGAACATTGCTGAGCAGATGGGGCTACAGCTCCAAAACACAGCCTACTCGGTCAATATCAAGGAGCGCCTTGATTTTTCATGTGCCTTGTTTGATGCTGGGGGTCAGCTGATTGCCAATGCACCGCACATGCCGGTTCATTTGGGCTCCATGAGTGAGTCGATCAAGGCTGTGATGGCGGTTCATGGCCAGCACATGCAGGATGGCGATGTATTTGCCCTCAATGACCCCTATCACGGGGGGACGCACTTGCCAGACGTTACCGTTGTCACCCCCGTTTTTGACGATGGGGGTCAGGTCTTGTTCTATGTGGGGTCGCGGGGTCACCATGCAGACATTGGTGGCATTACGCCGGGGTCGATGCCGCCATTTTCGAGCAGCATCGATCAAGAGGGTGTGCTGATCAACAATGTGCTGCTCGTGTCAAAAGGGCAGCTGCTGGAGGATGACATCTTGGCGCTGCTCAGCCAAGGGCCCTACCCCTCGCGCAACCCTCAGCAGAACCTGGCTGATTTGAAGGCACAGATTGCTGCCAATGAAAAGGGTGTGCAGGAGCTCCACGCGATGGTGGATCAGTTTGGCCTGAGCACTGTCCATGCCTACATGAAGCATGTGCAAGACAACGCTGAGGAGTCGGTCCGTCGTGTTCTCCCCCACCTGAAAGATGGAGCTTTCACGCTACCCCTGGACAATGGCGCGCAGATTCAGGTGGCCATTCGGGTGGATGCTCAGGCGCGCTCTGCGGTGGTCGATTTCACCGGGACCTCGGCGCAGTTGAGTAACAATTTCAACGCACCCAAGGCGGTTTGCATGGCTGCGGTGTTGTATGTGTTCCGAACCCTGGTGAATGAGGACATCCCCCTCAACGCAGGTTGTTTGAAACCTTTGCAAGTGATCGTGCCCGAGGGCTCCATGCTCAACCCCCTGCCTCCTGCGGCAGTGGTGGCCGGCAATGTCGAGACTTCAACCTGCATCACCAATGCGCTGTATGGGGCTTTGGGTGTGATGGCTTCTGGCCAGTGCACGATGAACAACTTCACCTTTGGTAATGAACGCTACCAGTACTACGAAACCATTTCTGGTGGTTCAGGTGCCGGCCCAGACCATGACGGCACCAGCGTGGTCCAGACCCACATGACCAACTCGCGCCTCACTGACCCCGAGGTACTGGAGTTGCGTTACCCAGTGCGGCTTGAGAGCTTCGAGATTCGACGAGGCTCCGGCGGCGCGGGGCGGCACCGGGGGGGTGACGGCGCAATTCGTCGCGTGTGTTTTCTGGAGCCGATGACGGCTTCGATTTTGTCCAATGGCCGCGTCAATGGAGCTTTTGGCATGGCTGGTGGTCAGCCCGGCCAGGTTGGTGTGAATGCTGTGGAGCGCGCTGGACTCAGAGGTGTGAGGGAACCCTTGGGCCACATCGGTTCGGTCGAAATGTTGCCAGGCGATGTGTTCGTGGTCGAAACACCCGGCGGAGGGGGCTTTGGCCCTGCCAACTCACGAGGCTAGTGTCGTGTCAGAGCTGAGCCTCAGGCCGATTTTGAAAACTCTGGCACGGCGAAAACTTTGCCAAAGCGATTGGCCAGAAAATCGCTCAAGGCCACATCTTCTTGCTTGATGAACCCATGGTCAGGCAAGTGGCCCTCCGCCAGCAGGTCTAGCATGGCACACAGGCTGCTGGCAGTTGTGATTTGAATGGCGCTGTGTAATTTGCCGGCCAGAACATGGCTGTAAATTTTGCGTGCATAGGTGTCCTGCAACAGGTGCCCCTCTTTCATCCCGGACACCGTCACGAACACGATGACCACGTCTTGCATGGTGGCTGGTACGGCCTGCTCAAGAATGTCTTTAAGAACATCTCGGCGGTCTCGCAGGCGCAGGTCATGCAGCAAAGCTTTCATGATGGCTGCGTGGCCGGGGTAGCGGATGGTTCGGTAGTTGAGGGTGCGCACCTTGCCATCCAGGGTTTCGCACAGCGTGCCCAGGCCCCCAGAGGTGTTGAAGGCTTCGTAGAGGACGCCGTCGAGTGAGAATTCTTCACGCTCTTCCAAGGGAGGCACTTCACGCTTGCTGCCGTTCACGATGGCTTCGCAGGGCTCACAGTACTCGTTGATGACGCCCTCGGTGCTCCAGGTGAGGTTGTAGTTCAGTGCGTTGCTGGGATAGGCGGGCAGGGCGCCCACGCGCATGCGTACCGAGTCCAGGGTGTCGAACTGGCGTGCCAGGTCGGCCGCCACGATAGAGATGAAGCCTGGTGCCAGGCCGCACTGGGGAATGAAGGCAGTTTGGGCACCCACCGCCAACTCGCGAATCCGGCGTGTGCTGGCCACATCTTCTGTGAGGTCCAGGTAGTGAACGCCCAGTTCGCGGGCGGCCTGGGCTACTCGGGTGGTGAGATGGTAGGGCGCCGCGCTGAGCACCGCAAAGCGCCCATTCAGGGCTTGCCGCAGAGCTGCGTCGTCCAGCACATCCAGTACGAGGGTGTTTGGCGCGGCCATGTTGTCGGAACGCTGGCTGAGCTCAGCCAGTTGCGCCGCGCTGCGGTCGGCCACGGTGACCTGATAGCTGCCAGATTGACACAAAAGATCGGCCACGACCGATCCGATCTTTCCCCCGCCAATCACAAGAACGTCCTTCATGTGTGCCTCGACTTTGTGAAAAGCGATCGCGCCCAAATAGGCTCAAGAACATTGTGCGTTTGTGCAGTGTTGTCGGCAAGCAAAGATGTACGTAATGACCAGTTA
>CANHBY010000174.1 GCA_947458895.1 Burkholderiales bacterium
GAACCTCTTAACAAAACTTCGAACACTCGATTAGACAAAATCCATTTCAATCGGGCTCTTACCGACCGCCGCGGATTTTGTGAACTTCAATCTCTGCCTTGTCCAGAATATCCTGGGCGGCGCGGAACAACGGGAGCATCGCGTCGACTTCGTCGCGCTTGGTGGGGTTGGATTTGACCTCAGCTTCCGCCTTATCGACGAGTTCCTCCACGTCGGCACGAAGACTTCGCAGCAACCCTCCGGAAGGGTCTGCAATCATTCTCGACAAAAGTGAAGAAACCCCACCCGAGTTTTCCGAAGCCTCATACATGATCCACCTCCAAACTTATTTCAAAGGATAAAAAACTTGGCGATCACCGCTGCGAAACTCAATCGCATCGGCAGAAATAGCAATCACCTCCGAACCATCACTCAAGGTTGCCCCAACGAAGTAGCGGGCACCGGTATCGGTGCGGAAGTATCCGTTTTCACCGGGCACGACGTCGAGTATCTTGAAAGGCAGAGGACGCGCGCGCGGCTCACTGACCTTGGTATCAATCACCGCCAACCGATCTTCAATCTGGACGATCCCGGCCAAATCAGTTGCCACGCCGCTCAACCGTTGACGCACAGCCATATCAGAGATGGTGCCCTGCACACGAACCCGCCCAGCACCAGCGTACTGAACGGAGACTCCCTCCGCACCCAAAGCCTGCCGAACCAGCGCAACCGACTCCACTCCCGAGCGAACGTGCCACTCCAGGTGGCCCAATGGCTCAGCATCCAACCATTGGTGCAGTCGTTCAAGCTGAGCGGCGTCTTCGACATACCCGCTCACACGAAAGCCACCGCTGGGAGAAGGGGTCACCTGGACATCAGGCCAACCCCGGGTGGCCAGAGTTTGAGCATCAGGGGGCTCGACCACCGAGGCGCCTCCAGGCAACATCACGAACGTCATCACCACGACCAACAGCGTGACACAAGCAAGAGCTGACACCGCCACAGGGCGCAGCCAGGAGGGCTGGGTGCGCACAGGCGCCACTTTCAGCCGAACCATTTGCGTCAGAACGAAAGCAGCCCCACCAATTTGGTAGCGCTGGCGAAGAAAGTGCCCCCGCCGCAGGGACTCTACGGGTGTCTGGGCGCGAGTCGCACCACCCTCAGACCGCAACACCGCCCAAGCCCCATTCAAACGTGCAATCTCAGCGTGCCCGGCCTCAACCCCGGGATCACGCAGCATCAGGTCGTCTTCGGCGGACGCACCAATGGTCATGCAGCGCCGACTGCGAACCGACGCACCAGCGTGCAGGCCGCCCGTGATGGTAAGGACAAACGCAGCGCAATCATTTGCCACGCTCTTGGCAAAACGATCTGCTGATGGCGATTTGGGATCGGATCCGGCCATGGCACGGTTGATCGTTGATGCTGCAGCCGTCATGGTGTCACCACTCGGGGAGTCAGCAGGAAGAAGCGGTCCACACGGTTTTTGCGGGCCCCGGAAAACTTGAAAGCCCGCCCCAAAATAGGGATTGAGGACAGGCCAGGGACACTCGAGTCGTCAGATTGAGTGGACTCTTGAGCGTAGCCTGCAATCAGCAACGCCTGACCGTCATTGATGATCGCTTGCGTAGAAATCGTGCTGCGCTGAACGACGGGGATTTTATCCACAGATTGCCCCGTCAAGGTCCCATCTTCAATGCGAATGGCGAGCTTGATTTGGCGCTGGTCAGCTTCCTGGACGATCAATGGGGTCACACGCATCGATGTGCCCGCTGACACATTAAACAAGTCGACATCCAGGTTACCCGCCACACGAACGTAGAAGGTGCTCAGGTTTTCAAGCACTGCTTCGGTGTTGTCCAGGGTCATGACCTTCGGTGTGGACAAGAGACTGGCGCGACCTTCCTGCTGCAAAGCACTGATCCGGGCAATCAGGTGACGACCCGCATCACCCAACACGGTGGTCAGCACGACACCTGGTGAAGGATTGAGCGGCAGCGGCCCCTGAGGGCTGGCGATCGGTGCGCCATCGCTGATGGCCGTGCCCCAGCTCAGCGTGGGCAAGTTGCGACCCGATTGAAAATCGGCCTTGGGGCCTGTAGCACGCCAATCGACGCCCAAGGACTCGACCGCATCGGAATTGACCTCCAGCACTCGAACCTCGATTTCAACCAAACCCGGCTTGACGTCGAGTGCGCTGATCGCTGTCTCATGGCTGGCCATGCGCTCTGGCAAATCGCGGACCAACACCGCATTCATTCGACCATCGGCCATGAACTGAGGCAGCTCGTGATCCCCGCTGCTGCTGGTATCGGGCTCAATCGATGAGCCACCTGTATCAACAACCGGCGCAGAACCGGCCAGACCCAGACCGCGCAACTTAGCCATGGTCGATTGCGTCCGGAGATTCACGGTGGGGACTGGCGCCGAACTGCGCCCGACACCATACAAACGCCGCAGGGCAGAAGCCACGCCGGGGACGGTGAATTCGCGGCCACCTTGAGTGTAGGTAAAGTCATTGGCCCAGGCATAGCGCAGAGGGAAAACGCGGATTTCTGAACCTGAGCGCAGGTTTTGATTTTGATCGATGGCCCTGGCCGTTTGTTGTACAAGATCAACATACCGCTTGGGTCCAGACACCAGCGCCGTGTTTTGCCGGGTGTCGTAGGTGATAGGGAACCGGCGGTCAGGGATGTCGAGCTTCTGAAGGGCTTGGCGCAAACGATCAACCGAGGAGTGACTGATGCGCACAATTTCGCTGCGCGCGTCACTCGCAGCATAGATATGCAGCACGTTGCCGTCGTAGTACCAAATGAAGCCAAAGGTGGCGCCCAGCATTTCCAGCAAGTTCTGAGGGTGCATATTGAACTTGCCGTTCACCGTGCCCTCGACTTCAGGCGACACAACCACCATCAGGCCCTGGCTGGCACCGAACTCACGCAGGAACTCTTTGAGACTTTTACCCTGAGCCTGAAACACAAACTTCTCGTTTTTCCAGCGCACCTCTGCAGCTGTCGCCAGACCCGAGCACAGGGTCAGGCCCGCGATGCAGCAAAGATCAACCAACCACCGAACGAACAGCTTGCGATACGCCACTACGCTCCCCTATGCGCCAGGACGCGTGGCATAAAAGCCCCCCGCCCGCAGCAAATCATCGACAAACAAGTAAACCGAAGAACCCATCCACTGGGCCGACAACACCAACACCAAAGCTGCCACCACCAACTTCACAACCTGCGACAAGGTTTGATCTTGCAGCTGTGTGGTGGCCTGCACTACAGCCACCATCAGACCCACCGCAGCAGATGCTGACACAGCAGGCAAGGAAACCCAAAGTGCCAACAACAAACCGCGTTGGGTGAACTCTATAACGGCGGCGGTGTCCATGGACATCATGACCCCCCAATCGCGGGAGTAGAAGCGATGGCAACCCGACCAACGGCCTCAACCATGATGTCGGCCGGAAGCTCCTGATGGGACAAAACGTGCAAAGTTGGCATTTTCGTGGCTACCAGGCGCCGGACAAAGCGTCGTGTTTCGAGACTGGTCAACAAAATAGGCTGTCCCTCGCCAGACCAGCGCTTCATTTCGACCTCAACAGCGGCCAACAAGCGACCCACAGACTGCGGCGGGAGGGTCAGGTAGGCCCCCGAAGGGCCCTGCTGAACCGCCTGACGCACTTGCTGCTCGGTCGCAGGATCAAGGGCGATCACACGCATGCGCCGATTTTCATCGACCAGGGGGTGACAAATGAAACGGCCCAGATCTACGCGAATGTGCTCGCAGAGCATCGCCGTGTCTTTTTCTCGGGTGGCCCAAAGTAACAGGCTTTCGTAAATCTCACGCAAATATCGCAGTGAAACGCCTTCCATCGCCAGCCGCTTGAGCACCTCTGCTAAACGCTGCAGGGGCAAGGCTCTCATCACTTCGGCAGACAACTCGGGCAACGAACTCTCAGCCCGCCCGATCAAACCATGAATTTCCTGCAGACCCACAAACGCATCCGGGCGATAGCGAACCACTTCGGCAACGATTTTGGCCATGAGTGCCTCACGATCACCTGAAGGAACTGAGCCCAGCAGCTGGGCGCGGCGAGCGGGTATTTCCTGAACATCGACCACAAAATCGTCGTCGGGGAGCGAGGCGTCGAATTGCACACTCAGCGCCGGGAAGGGCAAGCCCAGGGCCTGCTGTAATTGGCCTTTTTCACGAGCCAGTGCCGCATCCAGAAGGGGTGGCATCAGGCGCTCCCGCATGGCCAAGGAGAGGCGGATTCGCAGCGGGCAAACAATCGCCATGCCAGCATCCCCGCCCGCAGGCGCTGGCACGACAGCACCTGATGAAGAGCCTGAGCGGCCCGAGCCCAGCGCCTCCAAACCCTTGTCAAGCTGCTCTCGGCGATGAATCCAAAAGCCAGCGCCGCCGGCAAGGCCGGCGAGAATAAGAAAGGGCAGCACAGGGAAACCAGGAACGAACACGAAGGACAGCAAAATTGCCGCCGACGCGATCAGCGCCCGCGGCTGAGCCAGAATCTGGCGCCCAATTTGCCCAGCAAGATGACCATCGCCAGGAGCCGATTGGCCGGCCACACGCGTGATCAAGATGCCGGCGGCAACTGATGCAAACAACGAGGGAATCTGAGACACCATGCCGTCTCCCACAGACAGCAAAACA